>CAIPWG010000584.1 GCA_903868655.1 uncultured Sphingomonadales bacterium | reverse complement strand
TCCAATCCTGGTTGCATTCGGGGCTTTATCGCGCCTGTTCTACAGCGGCAAGCCGACGCGCGCGTGCCAGCGTGGTCCGCACCACCAATTTGCCAAGTGCCGGCCAATGCCGGACCGCGCGGGGATGGTACGCCTCAAGCTGCCAGCGTTGGCGTGTTTCTTCCATCAAATCGCGCTTGTAGCGATCATCACCGGTGCCGAAATCGATCAGATCGACCCGGTCATCATCAAAAGCCATGGCAAACAGCGCATGGCTTAGCACTGTTCCGGGGGAGTGTGCGGCGGCGGCGGGCAAATGTGCCAGCTTGTGTATAAATGCGGTACCACCTTCAATGGTCCAGAGCTGCGCAGCTACGGGCAGACCATCCAGGCTTGCAATCCCCAACCGCAGCCGTCCAGCGCGGCTTTCGGCGATGGCAAAGCGGCGCAGAAATTCGGGCGATGCTTCGGTCGGTTTCCAGCTTTGCGCATAGATCGCGGCATACGTGTCCCATTCGGCCTCGTCGAATGCGCGCGTGATGCGTGTGGTAATCTTGCGACTTTTGCGACGCACCGTTTCGCGCAAAGGGCCGGGACGGGTGGCCCACCACTTGGCAAAATCACGCCCTTTGGTGTGCAGCACATGGTTGATGGTGGCCGGCGTGAGGCAGGCTATCCAGCCGCTCTTGCGTGCGGCGTGCAACAGGGCACCCGCCTCGCGGTCGGGCAAGGGGCCGAAGTTGAGCGCGCCCACCGTGGAGGCGTGGCGCAAGATCGCCGTCAGCAACGCAGGGTCGTTATAACGCGGCCGTGCGATAAAGCTGTACCAGTTGCCCAGCGCGGTCAGGCCAGCGGGGGTCCGGTACAAGGGTAAAGCGGCCACTGCATCGCCATCGCGTGCAACCGCAATGAAGCAGCGCGTCGGATCAAGGCACCTTTCGGCCATCTGCTGCAACCAGTCGATCCGATCAAACGGCGTAACGCCGGCGCGCGGTGCAAACAGTGCAGACACAGCCGGGTCAGCTTGCGCTTCGTTAAGGTCGGCGTGATAGACGTCCATGGTGACTAAGACTTCTGTTCCTTTGCCCGAGGCCGAACCGCGTCCGATCGATCATCTGACGCTGGGGCACGCTGATGATGCGCCGGCCTTGGTGGTAGGCGACGCTACCTTGGACTACGCCGGGTTAAATAGGCGTATAGGTCGGCTTGCGTCATGGTTGGCAAGTACATTGCCGTTGGGCGCCCGGGTGGCCAGCTGGTTGCCGAAATCCGAATTGGCATGTGTGCTGCCGCTTGCTGTCGCACGCGCAAGGCTTGTGCATGTGCCGGTGAACCCGGTGCTGCGGCGCGCGCAAGTTGCCCATATCCTGAAGGACAGCGGTGCCGGGCTGCTGATTGCCAATGCTTCGCGGCTGGCCTCGCTCGAACCGGACGACGGGCACGGGGCGCATTGCATGAGCGACAGCGATGTCATCGTCGCAAGTGATGGTTGCGTCACGATGGACCCCTCTTGCGTGTCGGTCGATCAGTTGGCGGCGCTTTTTTACACCTCGGGCTCGACCGGACGCCCCAAAGGCGTGATGCTCAGCCATGCCAATCTCTGGCTGGGCGCGGTGAGCGTGGCCCATTATTTGCAACTGTCTGGCGATGATCGCGTGCTGGCGGTGCTGCCACTGGCATTCGATTACGGGCAAAATCAGCTGCTGTCGGCCTGGGCCGCGGGGGCTTGCGTGGTGCCGCATGATTATCTGCTGCCGCGCGATGTGGTGCGCGCGGTGGCGCGGCATCGCATCACCACGCTCGCCGGTGTACCGCCCTTGTGGCGGCAATTGGCCGCGCTCGACTGGCCCGATCAGGCGCTGGCGCCGCTGCAACGGGTTACCAACAGCGGCGGGGCGCTTGATGAAGCACTGGTTCGGCGCTTGCGCGGGCTGATGCCTATGGTCGATATCCATGCGATGTATGGACTGACCGAAGCGTTTCGGTCCACTTCGCTCGATCCAGCGCTAATCGACGCGCATCCGACTTCGATCGGGTGTGCGATCCCGTTTGCCGAAGTCATGGTGGTGCGCGACGACGGGGCACAGGCGGGACCCGATGAAGAGGGTGAATTGGTCCATGCAGGGCCGCTGGTTGCCCTAGGCTATTGGCGCGATGCGGAACGCACGGCTGAACGGTTTCGCCCTGCGCCGGCATTTTCGAATTTTGGTGGCACGGCGGTGTGGTCGGGCGACCGGGTTCGGCGTGATGCGACGAGGCTGCTGCATTTTGTCGGACGACGCGACGCGATGATCAAAACTGCCGGCACTCGGGTCAGCCCGCACGAGATCGAGGAGGCCGCGCTCGGCACCCGGCTGGTCACCGACGCCGTGGCTTTGGGCTTGCCAGATGAGAACTTGGGGCAGGCAATCCATCTGGTGGTCAGCCCGGTAGCGGGGCGCGACAGCGCGGACTTGATGGCGGCACTTGCGCGCGATTTGCCCAATTTCATGCTGCCGCGCGTGGTCCATTGGCGCGACCAGGTTCCAACCAATGCCAACGGCAAAGCGGATCGATCTGCGATTTACCAGGAATTATTGGCTTTGTCTGATAAGCCCGCAGCATGACCCAGACAGCCAAGCCCATGGGCCCGATACCGCAGGGTTTTGCCGCACTCGATGGCGAATTGGCGATCGCCGGGGTACGTGCGCGTGAATGGGTCAAGCGTGCGGGCGGTGCTCCGCTGTTTGTTTACGATGCCGGGCTGGTGGCTGCGCGGATTGATGCGTTTCGCACAGCGTTCCCCGGTGTCGGGCTGCATTATGCGGTCAAAGCCAATCCGTTTGGCCCGCTGCTGGCGTTCATGGCAGGGCGCGTCGACGGGTTCGATATTGCGTCGGGTGGCGAATTGGCTGCGTTGCGGGCCGCCGATGTAAGCGGAACCCGGATCGGCTTTGCCGGGCCGGGCAAGCGTTCCGCCGATATCGCCGCCGCAATTGCTGCTGGCATTACGTTGCATATCGAATCCTCGCACGAGGCCGACCGTGTGCTTGATGCGGGCGCGCGCGCAGGCGTCGCACCGCGGCTGGCCATCCGCATCAACCCGGATTTCCAGTTGGCGGGAGCGGGCATGCGAATGGGTGGCGGGGCGGCACCGTTCGGGGTCGACTCCGAACAGGTTCCGGCGCTGGTGCGAAGGCTGGTTGCGGCTGGCGCTGAATGGCGCGGGTTTCATGTCTATGCCGGTAGCCAGGCGCTCGATGCCGGGGCGATAGTTGCCAGCCAGTTGGCGACCCTCGAGCTGGTTGCCCGGCTGGCCGAAGCTGCGGGCGTTACCGTGCCGGTCTGCAATCTTGGCGGCGGCTTCGGCATTCCGTATTTTCCCGGTCAGCAGCCGCTCGATCTTGCGGCTGTCGGTAACGGGTTGGGTGAGGGACTGTCGCAGCGTGCGGCGGTCTTGGCCGAGACGCGATTCGTGCTTGAACTCGGTCGCTGGCTGGTGGGTGAGGCGGGCGTTTATCTTGCCGAAGTGGTCGATCGCAAGCACAGCCGGGGTGAAACCTTTTTGGTGGTCGATGGTGGTTTGCACCACCAATTGGCCGCCAGCGGCAATTTCGGCAGCGTGATCCGGCGCAATTATCCTTGCGCCATCGCTACGCGGTTTGATGCGGCGGCGGACGATATTGCGCATGTTGTCGGATGCTTGTGCACGCCGCTCGATCGGCTGGGCGATGCGCTGGCTTTGCCACACGCCGAACCGGGCGATCTGGTCGCGCTGTTTTGCGCAGGCGCCTATGGCGCGAGCGCCAGCCCGGCTGCCTTTCTGGGCCATGGACCCGCGCGTGAGGTGCTGGCAGGCCTCGGTTAAGCTTGTAGTAATGCGTAGTCCCGTCTCGGGACAAGCGGCGTCAAGCGGGCAAGCACTAACGGTATGTTTACCCTTATTGGGCATAGCCATGCGTGAAAATGCGCAGTGCCTGTCCCGTAAGGGTACAGCTGGGGTATCCCATCTGGCAGGGCCGCGATGTTGATTGTTGAAGGATCGTTCATGCCCGACGACACCCCGTTTGCACCACACCGTCGCCCGGTCAGCCGGCGTGCGGTTATGGCGATGGCTGTGACCGGAGCCTCCGGGTTGGCGCTGGCGTCGCTGTCGGGTTGTGCCAATGGTCCCGGCGCGCAATTGCCCTCGGCGTCGTTCGTTTCGATGCAGGAAGGGCCAAGCGAAGATTACATCATCGGCCCGCTGGACGAATTGACCATATTTGTTTGGCGCAATCCCGAACTTGGCGCGAATGTCCAAGTGCGGCCTGATGGGCGTATTACCACCCCGTTGATCACCGATATGCCGGCGGTGGGAAAAACCCCGTCGATGCTGGCCGAAGATATCAAGTTGCAACTGTCGCAATTCATCCAGGAACCCATCGTTTCGGTAATCGTGAACAAGTTTGCAGGAACCTATAGTCAGCAAGTGCGCGTGGTTGGCGCGACAGCCAAACCGATGTCGCTGTCGTATCGCGCCAACATGACCCTGCTCGATGCCATGATCGCGGTGGGCGGATTGTCGGAATTTGCCGCAGGCAATCGGGCAAGGCTGGTGAGGTTTGATAAGCAATTGGGAAACAAAAGGAATATGCATTGCGTATCAACGATTTGCTGCGCAAGGGCGATACCCGCGCCAATGTCATGCTGATGCCGGGCGATGTGATTATCATCCCCGAAAGCGCGTTTTGAGCGGCGGGCGCGGCAGGTGGGCGGAATTCTTGATCAGGTAAGGGCGGGGCTCCACACCGTGTGGAACCGGCGCTGGATTGCGCTGGGTATTGCCTGGATAATCTGCCTTGGCGGTTGGCTGGCGGTCGGGGCAATGCCCAACCGTTATGAATCGCGCGCACGGATATTTGTTCACATCGACGACGTGCTGTCCGATCAGATTGGCGTGGGTGCCGATCGCCATCGCGATATCGATCGGGTGCGTCAGACGCTGACCAGCGCGGTTAATCTGGAAAAGGTCGTGCGGGCCACGCGGCTGGGCGAAAAAGTAACCAGTCCCAAGTTGATGGAAGCAGCTGTGGCCAAATTGGCGACAGCTGTGAAAGTCAGCAACAGCCAGGAAAACCTGTTCGAAATCGTCGCCACCTCGGGCAACAGCAGCCTGGGCGACGCCGCCAATGCCAAGTTGGCCAAGGATATCGCGCAAAAGATGATCGACATTTTTCGCGAAGTGAACCTGGCGGGCGGACGCGGCGAGATGAGCGAAACACTGTCGTTCATGGACCAGCAGCTGTCCGATCGGCAAAAAGACCTCGAAGCAGCGGAGCAGAAGCGGCAGGCTTTCGAAGCAAAAAATGCGGGAATGCTGCCGGGTACCGGCGCGGTCAGTGCAAGGCTTGAAGGCACCCGGACCGAACTGCGGTCGGTCGAGTCCGACCTGATGGCGGCGCAAAGCGCGCTGGCGTCGATCAACGGGCAAATGGCGGGAACACCGCCAACGATCACCATCCCCGGTACCAGCGGTGGTGCCAAAGGCGCGCTGGCCCAGGCCCAATCCGAACTGTACGCCATGCATGCGCGCGGTTTGACTGACAGCCATCCTGATGTCCTCGCGCAGAAAGCGCAGATCGCGCAATTGTCGCGCGCAGCGGCTGCCGAGGGCAGCCGTGGCGGTGGCGGTTCACCCAACCCGGCGTACGCTTCGTTGCAATCGCTCAAGGCAGACAGACAGGCCAACGTAGTCGCGCTCGCCTCACGCAAGGCGGCATTGCAGCAAGATGTCGCGCAGTTGACCACGCAGCAATACAGCGAACCTGCGGTCGCGGCTGAAGCATCGCGTATCAACCGCGATTATGAAGTGATGAAACAACAATACGACAAGCTGTTGCGCGATCGCGAAACTTTGCGGCTGCGCGGGCAAGTCGAAACCGAACACAACGCGGTCAAATTTGAAGTGATCGACCCGCCAACCACCCCGCGCGAACCTTCGGCGCCAAACCGGCCGCTGATGCTGGTCGGCGTGCTGCTGGCCGGGCTTGCGGCGGGCGCCGGCGGAGCTTTCGCGTTGGGGCAGGTGCGCGGTACCTTTGCCACCACAGCCGATCTTGAACGCGCGTTGGGCTTGCCGGTGCTGGGTGCGGTAACGCTGGCGTTTACCCAGTCGGCAGTCTCTGAACGGAGGCGCCAGCTCAAATGGTTCGGCGGAGGTATCGCCGGGCTGGTGCTGGTGCTGGCGGGGCTGCTGGCGCTTGAATTCTTGAAGCGCCGGTTGGTGGCGTGAGCGGACGGAGCAAGAACCCGATGACCGATCACCGCCGTTTTCCGCCAACCGGACCCGCCACACCGCCAGCGCGGCAGGGCAAGCGCCCCTCGTTGATCGAGCGCGCCGGTGGCAACGATTCGTGGCGTGGCATGGTTGCGCCGCAGCCTTCACCGCCTTCGGCACCGGCTCCCGCTGCGCCTGACCAGGCCGTTGCGCTGGTTCCGACTGAGCCATTTGGCGCGCCCACGTTCGACCCGGCCAATCTGCCCGCGAGCACGCTGCGCAAGGATTTGCCAGTGGCGGCATCGCTGGAGGGCAAAGTTACTCCGCAAGAGTTTCGCGGAACGTTCCACATCATTGATCGCAATCACTTGCGCGATCAGGGCATGATCGAACCCGAAGGTTCGGTGACCGGGCTGCTCGAAGAATTCCGGATTATCAAGCGGCAATTGCTGCGCACCGCGGCCCGGGCGCGGGTCAGCGATCACGGCGTGCGCGCAGATCGCATCATGGTCTGTTCGGCTTTGCCAGGCGAAGGCAAGACATTCTGCTCGGTCAATCTGGCGCTCTCGATGGCGGCGGAAAAGGATACCGAAGTGCTGCTGGTCGATGCCGACTTTGCAAAGCCTTCAGTGCTGTCAACGCTTGGCCTGCCGGCAGGACCAGGCTTGCTCGATGCGCTCGCTGATCCCCGGCTGGCAGTCGAAGATTGTATAATGGGTACTGATATCCCCGGGCTGTTTGTGCTGCCCGCGGGCAATGCTTCGGGCAACGATACCGAAATGCTCGCCTCGGCACGCACCGTGCAAGTGCTCGACCGGCTGACCGCGAATACCCGCGGGCGGATTGTCATTTTCGACAGCTCGCCCGTGCTGGCCGCGTCTCCGGCGAGTTCGCTCGCCATGCATGTGGGGCAGGCGGTTGTGGTGGTGCGTGCCGACATGACCAGCGAAGCCGCCCTGCGCGATGCGATCGGGCTGCTGTCAGGCTGTGAAGATATCAAGCTGCTGCTCAATGCCGCGCATTTTTCTCCCAGTGGGCGCCGGTTCGGCACCTATTACGGGTACAAGGAGTAACTCCGCATGAAGGGGGTTTGGCACATTGCCGCCAGTGCTCTCGCGCTGACCGCACCCTGGGGCTGGGGGGCGGCCGCGCTTGCGCAAAACGCTTCAGGCAGCGCGCCGTTGAGCTATGGCAGTGCGGACGCAGGTGATCAGGGCGTAGCGGCGCCGACCGGCGGCCCAGCCAGCAGCAGCGCACCGCGCAAACGCACGCGGATTGTGCCCTATCTCGAACTCGATCAATCGGTTTTCGACCAAATTACGCCGCGGCAACCGGTGGTAACGTATACCACGGTCGCTGCAGGTGCCGACATGCTGTTCAACAGCGTGCGGACGACCGGCCTTGCCACGATCCGTTACGAGCATCATTTTTCGGAGTCACGCGGGCAAGGCAGCTCCGACACTTTTACCGGCATTGCGCGCACCACCACCACGCTTGTGCCGCACGCGCTCACTTTCGATTTTGGTGGTCTGGCGACGCGTACGTCGATCGGTGCCAATGGGGGCACTTTGCTGAACCCGGTCGATAACAATCGTTCGGTTTCGCAAGTCTGGTCGCTGTATGGCGGGCCATCGTTGTCGACCCATGCCGGGATCGTTGGCATCAAAGCCTCGTATGCGCTGGGCTACAATGCGATTGATCAACTGAACAGGTCGGGTGTCGCGGGCCAAAACGGGCCTGCCGATCTGTTTGGCCATTCGCTGACCCAACAGGCGAAGGCCACCATCGGCGTGCGACCGGGAGAAGTGCTGCCATTCGGTATTGCGCTGACCGGCAGTTATTTGCGCGAAGACATGTCAAACCTCGATCAGCGATTGACCGATGCGCAGGGCGGGGTGGAAATCACGCAGCCAGTGTCACGCAACCTGGCCGTTGTCGGGGATTTGAACTGGGAAAAGATACAGGTGTCGCAGCGTGATGCACTGTTTGATGCCAATGGCAATCCCGTGCTCAACAGCTCTGGCCAATATGTTACCGACACGAGCCAGCCGCGCAAACTGGCCTACAAGACCGACGGGCTGACGTGGGACATTGGCGTGGTCTGGCGCCCAAGCCGCCGCACTATGGCCTCGGCTTTTGTTGGTCAGCGGTATGACAGCACAACCTACTATGGTTCGCTGTTTTACGCGCCGAGTGCGCGGCAAACGCTTTCCGTGGCGGTCTATGACTCCATCTTTGGCTTTGGCTCGGGTTTGATGAGCACGTTGCAACAATTGCCCACCGACTTTGCTGTCGCGCGTGACCCGTTCAGCGGCAATGTCGGCAGCTGTTTTACGGGCACCACCGGTGGCAGCTGCGTCGGCGGGGCGCTGGGTTCGGCACAAGCCCTGATTTACCATGGTCGCGGGGTCAACGCGAGTTACGGGCTGACTTTCGGTCAGGTGACGATGAACATCGGTGGCGGTTATGCGTCCCGTCGGTACCTTACCGCGCCAGGGACGGTACTGGCGGCGGCCAATGGCGCGCTTGACCAGACCGTGTTTGTCAGCGCAGGCCTGTCCGGCCCAATCGATCAGCAGACGCGGTACAGTGTGAACAGCTTTGCCTCGATCTATCGGACCGATCAAACGACGCTAGGCAATGCGTCGGATTGGGGCGTCAATGGTATCCTGACCCATCATCTGACCGACCGTCTGGTAGGAACAGCCTCGCTCGAAATGCTGGGGGTCAATCAGCAGGCATCGCCCGATCAGCTCGAATTGCTCGGGCAGCTGGGACTGCGTTACAACTTTCACTAGGCGGTAAAACCAGCCGCATCGTTTGAAATTGCTCTGGGGAATACAGGCCAATGTACGATCAGTTTTACGGATTCACGGGCCGTCCGTTTCAGTTGGCGCCCGATCCGGAATTTTATTTTGAAAGCCTGACCCACCGCAAGGCGCTGTCTTATCTCGGCTATGGTCTGTCGCAGGGCGAAGGCTTCATTGTCATCACCGGCGAAGTCGGCGCTGGCAAGTCGACGCTGGCAGCGCACATGGTCGCCAAAGTGGACAAAGCGCGGCTGACGGTCGGCCAGATTGTTACCAGCATGCTCGATGGCGACGAACTGGTGCGGCTGGCCTGCCAGGCATTCGGCGTACTGGTTCCAGAAACCCCTGTGGCCAGTTGGGACAAGGCCGCCGGATTGGGTGCGCTCGAACTGTTTTTACAAGACGAGGCGCGCGCCGGACGGCGTTGCCTGCTGATCGTCGACGAAGCGCAGAACCTGTCGGTTCAGGCGCTTGAAGAATTGCGCATGCTGTCCAATTTTCAGCTCGGCGCGCATCCCCTGTTGCAGACATTGCTCTTGGGGCAGCCCGAATTTCGCGAACTGATGAACGGACCCGGGCTGGAACAGTTGCGCCAGCGGGTGATTGCCACGCATCACCTCGACGCGATGGAGCCCGACGAAGTCGGTCCTTACGTCGAACACCGCCTGAAACATGTCGGGTGGGTGGGCAAGCCCGCGATTTCGCCGGGGGTCTATGCCCGATTGGCCGATGCCAGTGGCTGCGTGCCACGCCGGGTCAACCAACTGGCCAATCGGCTGTTGCTGTTGGGCGGGGTTGAACAGGCCGCGGTGCTCGATAACGACATGCTGGAAGAGGTGATTGCCGATTTGGCCGGGGATGGCGCCGAAGCTGCTCCGGGCAAAGCGCCTACGGTCGATTTCATCCAGTCCCATCCGGCTGCACATGCGCAGGCAGAGCCGGCATCAGTCGCCGATCATGCGGCGATCCTGGCCGATCTGGCGCAGGAATTGACCAAGCGCGACGAACAGATTGCCGAGCTGCAACAGGCGGTGCGAGAACTGGCCAACATGCATGGTGGTACGTTGGCCAGCCAGCCTGAGCCCGATCTTGAACCCGTGTTGTCGGGGCTCGTCGCGCTGACGCTGCGTATTGAGGCGCTTGAAACCCGCACCAGCGATCAAAACGAAGCAATCCGCCATGTTTTGACGATGCTGATCGAATGGTTGGAAAGCGAAAACGCGCTTGTCCGGGCAGCTTGAACCGAAATGCCAAAAGCTATGGCGTCACCGCTGATCAACGGCCTTTCGGTCGATGTCGAAGACTGGTTTCAGGTCGGCGCGTTTGAAAAAGTGATCGATCGCGCCGACTGGGATAGCCTTGATTTGCGAGTTGAGCGCAATTGCGATGCCATTCTTGCGCTGTTTGACGAGGCCGGGGTGAAAGGCACGTTTTTCACACTGGGCTGGGTGGCGCAGCGTCGCCCCGCCATGATGCGACGGATTGCGGCGCAAGGACACGAAATTGCCAGCCACGGCTGGGACCACGCGCGGGTGTTCACGCTCGATGCTGCGGGTTTTGCCGAGGATCTGGCGCGTGCACGCGGCACGCTGCAAGACATCACGGGACAGGCCGTGACCGGGTATCGTGCACCCAGTTTTTCGATCGATACGCGCACGCCCTGGGCGCATGGCGTGTTGGCTGATGCGGGATACCGATATTCCTCCAGCGTGGCGCCGATCGTGCACGACCATTACGGCTGGCGCGAAGCGCCACGGTTTGCGTTTCGCCCGGTTGCAGGTGCCGAACTGATTGAAATTCCGGTGACGACGGCTGAATGGGCCGGGCGGCGGATGGCGGCGGGCGGCGGCGGATTTTTTCGGTTGCTGCCTTATGCGGTGTCGCATTGGGCGATCAACCGGGTGAATGCGCGCGATGCGCGTCCGGCGCTGACGTACTTCCATCCGTGGGAAATCGATCCTAGTCAGCCGCGTGTATCGCATGCGCCATGGAAATCGCGGTTGCGCCATTACAGCCGGCTGGGCGCGATGTCGGGCAAATTGCAAAGGCTGTTGCGCGATTTTGCATGGGGCCGGATGGATGCGCTGGCCACGGCCGAAGCAGCGCGTCTGGCAGGATGATGCATCGCCTGCCGACCCGCGTGCGCGTGGCCACGCCCAACGATGCGGTGCGGATTGCAGCGTTTGTGGCGCAGGCCGCCGATGCGACCGCATTCCACCGACCCGAATGGTTGGTCGCGGTGGAACGCGCCAGCGGCCATGCGACCCATGTGCTGGTGGCAGAGACCGGCGACGCGCTGGCTGCAATCTTGCCGTTGCACGCGGTGCATTCGTCACTGTTCGGTCGGGCTTTGGTGTCAACTGGCTTTGCTGTCGATGGCGGCATGATTGGCGATCCGGCGCATCTGGAGGCCTTGGCCGAAGCCGCGACCCGGCTGGCCACACAGTTGTCGTGCCCCACGGTCGAATTGCGCGGGGGGGCCTTGCCCGATGGACCGGGCTGGCATGTCAAAACCGATAGCCACGCGGGCTTTGTCACGCTCCTCGCCACTGACGATGACGCTCAATTGTCGGCCATACCGCGCAAACAACGCGCAGAAGTCCGCAAAGGATTGACGCGTGATATGGTGGTGCGGGTGGGGCGCGATCACCAGGATCGCGCGATGCACTATGCAGTCTATGCCCAGTCAGTGCGCAACCTGGGCACGCCAGTGTTTCCGCGTGCACTGTTTGAGGCGGTGCTCGATCAATTCGGCGATGATGCCGATATCCTGACTGTGCTGCACGAAGGCATGCCGGTCGCCTCGGTTCTCAGCCTTTATCATCGCGGGGTGGTGATGCCGTATTGGGGCGGTGGGGTTCATGCGGCACGTGGCCTGCGTGCCAACGATGTCATGTATTATCAGCTGATGTGCCATGCCCGCAGACGCGGATGCGATCGGTTTGATTTTGGCCGGTCAAAGACCGAAAGCGGTGCGTACCATTTCAAACGCAACTGGGGTTTTTCGCCCCAGCCGCTGGCCTATGCGCATTGGACGGCCGATGGCATGGCGCCGCGCGATGTCAATCCGCTGAGCCCGCGCTATCGCGCGCAAATCGCGGTGTGGCAAAGACTGCCGCTGGCGATTGCCAATCGACTGGGGCCACTGATCGCCAACGGTCTGGCCTGAGGTATGGCGGCACAACACAGCGATGTCCTGTTTCTGGCCCACCGGATACCCTGGCCGCCTGACCGGGGTGACCGCATCCGGTCGTGGAACCTGTTGCGCGCGTTGGCTGCACAGGCTCCGGTGCATTGCGGGTGCCTGATCGAAGGCGCGGCCGAAGCGGCGCAAGTCGACGCAATTGCCTCTATCACCGCCAGCCATTGCCTGGCCCCGCGTGCAGCTTCACTTGGCTGGGCCGGCATAGCCGCATTGGTCACCGGCCGCCCGGTCAGTGTTGCGGCGTTTTCATCGCGGTACCTGGCCGATTGGGTACGCAAGACCTTGGCAGAGCGCGCGATTGGTACCATTTTCGTGTTTTCGGGGCAGATGGCGCAATACGT
>CAIPWG010000583.1 GCA_903868655.1 uncultured Sphingomonadales bacterium | reverse complement strand
GTTTCAGGCAGCAATCGGTAATTTGCAATCACCCCGGGGACGAGGTCTCGGTGGCGCAACTTCGCAAGCCCAGCCTCGACAAAGACGATGCCGGTGCCGATGGCACCCGTCAGACCTGTTTCAGTTAAAAATGTGGTCATGTTTTTAACGCCAGCCCGATGATCAGGGGATGACCTGGACAAGACCCGCGCCAGCGTCCGAAATGGCGAACCTGACCGCACCGGTGGCCGCGTCGAGCACAGTCAGCTTGCCGGGCGCGCCTGCACCCGCACCATCGCTCGCGCCTTCGGCCAGCAAGGTCAGTTTGGGCGCCATTTCCTGCGTCACGTTGATGACCGTCGGATTGCCCTCCACCGTCATGCGACGGACGACTTTGTGCGCTGCCACATCAACATCCCAGATTTCTTCGCCGCCATCTTTTTGCGACCAGAACTCGCCCTTGTGCATCAGGACATACAAGTGGCCCGACGCGCGGTGCAGGGCGATAGGTTGATCGCGGCCACCCGGATACCAGTTGAGATCGAGCGGCTTGGTTTCACCCTTGCGCAGCCCTGCAGCCTCCTGAATTGAAAAAGACGCTTCGATCTTGGGAGTTGCACCCAGCTTGGCGGTGGTAATCAGCCCGGTATAGCTCATCATCACCACGCTGTTCTTGGCCGCGTCGTATTGCACATTGTCAAAAATCGGATCTTCGGTCGCGTTGAAAAACGGCTCCGAACGGGTGATGTCGACTTTGCCTCCGGTGAGATTGATCGTGGCCATCGATCCATCCGAACACAACGATGCCAAGCCTACGCCAGCGTTGGGGATCAGATCGGCACAGCCGGGCAATTCAAAGCTGTCGACGAATTTACGCTTCGTCAGATCGATGACATTGACCGAAGAAACCGGGCTGAAATTGTAAAGATAGCCGGTCTTGCCGTCGGCGCTCAGCACGAAATTGTGTTCGCGCCCGCCCACCAGAATGCGGCCCGGGATATCAATGTCGCCCTCAAGCTTCAGCGTGGCGGCATCGTAGACCGAGATATAATCCTGACGCGTCCCGTGCAGCCGGCGCGTCCAGGTGGTTTCGGCAACGTAATAATGCTTGCCCTCGGGATCGATCGCCAGATCGCCCAGAATGGGGGTTTCGATCTGCGCCAGGAACTTGCCCGAATTGGTATCGTAGATGCCCGTGCCTGACAGAATGAAACCGCGCGAAACGTAAATCCAGCTCGGCTTTGGCGCGGCCAGCGTGTTGACGGTCGATTCTTCGGGTTCAACCGAGGCCGGGCCTGCCAGTGCAGGTGTCGCCGAAAGTGCGATCACGCCAAGCGCGGCCGCGCAGCAAAGCCGGGCAGCCGCCGACAGGCGTGCCTTGGCGAACGGGAAATGCGCGGCAAACTTCATCGTGCTTGGCCCCCTGTGGACTCGGTGCGGCGGGCGTTGCTGACGCCTGGGGCGTGATCGATCGTGATCGGTGCCTTCAATGCCCATTGCCCGGCCAACTGTGATCCAAGATTTGACGCCCGCCTGCGTTTAGTCAAGCGCCATTCACTGGCCATCAGCACCTTTGTCAGCAGACAACGATGCGCTTATCCGGCCGGGCCGCCCAGTGCGCGCACGATTGCTACGCTCGCTTGCGCACGGCGGGTCTGCACGGCGAGCAAGGCGCGTTGGGCATTGAGCGCATCGGTTTGGGCGGTCACGACTTGAAAATAGTCAGATGCGCCTTCGCGATAGCGGATAAATGACAACCGGCTGGTTGCTTCCGCTGCTGTTGCTGCCGCGCGCTGCTCGTCGGTTTCGCGCAACAGGTCGCGCGCGGTGGCCAACGCATCTTCGACTTCGCGAAACGCGGTCAACACCGTCATACGATAGCCTGCCGCCGCTTCCGCCAGTTGCGCGCGCGATTGGCGGACGGCAGCTCTGCGTTTGCCGCCATCAAACACGGGCAGGGACACACCCAGAGGACCCAATGCCCAGTACGAGTTTGGTGCGGTGAGCAAATTGGCGCCGGTCGTTTCGTAGCCCCCGGCCAGTCCGAGCGTGATCGTTGGAAACAGCGCGGCGCGCGCTATGCCGATCCGGGCATTGGATTCGATCATGCGGCGCTCGGCGGCGGCGATGTCGGGGCGGCGCTGCAGCAGCGTCGACGGCGTGCCAACT
>CAIPWG010000582.1 GCA_903868655.1 uncultured Sphingomonadales bacterium | reverse complement strand
GGGCCATGAGACCGCAGCCCCATGGAGGCACAACCTTCATTTCCCTGCGCACGATCAATATGATGGCTCGAGACCTGAATCAGGGCGCACGCCGCCCAATCTTCAATTCCGGTGGTTAGAGCCCAAAGCGGTAGGTGAACGCCAGCAAGGCCGAAGCGCGATTGATCGAACCGCGTTGCACCACCAACGGGGCCTTGGCCGCATAGCCCGACAGGCGCTCGTAATTGGCGGCAAACGTGGCCGACACGGCTTTGGCCACGGGAATGATAAACGCCGATCCAACCCCATAGGATTGCAGGCCGCCCTTCGCCGTGTACAGCGGCAGCCCAGAGTTGGCAGATTGCTGCGCAGTCACGCCGAAATAGGCATTGTTGTACTTTCCATTGACGACAGTGGCGCGTGGCCCGATCGAGAACAGCACCGGTCGATTGCCGGCCTCGCCAATCGGTGTGGTATACCGCGCGCCGAGATCGGCGATCAGGCCCTTGTCACCGCCGATGGCCTGGGTCACGCGCAGTCGTGCCGAAAAGTGATCGATCTGATATTCGGCGAAACCGCCCAATCCGACGGTGGCTTTGACATCGCCAAGCCCCAACAGCGAATTGTCGTGCTTGCCAGCGATCTGGAACAACGATTTGCCGCTTTCCTTGCGGCCCGGGTCAAAGCTGATCAGCGGGCCGGCGCGGAAATGGTGCGACCGGACCAGGTTTATGCCCGAGCCTTCGAACGGGGAAAAGAAAAACACGTCCTTGTAACGCACGTCGATGCTTGGCGCGGCTTTGAGCGAGGTATCCTTTGAACCAAGGAACACCGGTGACACTGCCAGTGCCGCACCAAGGCCGATTTGCCAATCCGAGGCTGCACCCGGTTTGGGCATAGGCGGGACAGCCGCCGAATCAGGATCGGGCAGCGTGGTGTTCTGCGCGAGCGCCGGCGCAGATGCACAACCGACAAGCGCCATGGCAATCAGGCGAAACGCGGTCTGGTTGTTCATCATCAAGGCCCCTGTCAAAAATACTTCGGCGCGACGGTTGGGACACACCGGGATTTTTGGCAAGCTGTCCGATGGGCCGCCGATCTAGAGAAAGAGTTCGGCTGCGGCATCGATGATGGCATCGGTATCGAGACGATAGGTGGCATAAAGATCGGGAAGGTCGCCGGTCTGGCCAAATCGGTCAGTACCCAGTGGCACCACGCGTTGACCGCGCACACCGCCCAGCCACGACAGCGCGCCAGGCGAACCGTCGATGACCGTGATCAGGCCGGCATGCGGGGCCAGATCGCCGAGCAGGCGTTCAATATGACAGGCCGTGCGTGCACCGTTGGTCCAGCGCGCAGCGGTGCGCGCCGACCACCCGCGATGGAGCACATCGGGTGACGTGACGTTGAGCAGGCCCAAGCCTGGGATATCATCGGCAAGTGCGGCCCATGCCGCCAGCGCTTCGGGCGCAACCACGCCCGAAAACACGATCGCCGCTTCGGCGCCCGGCGCCGGCTGGCGCAACCAATAGGCACCGTTCAGTGCATCGGCCTGCCACACGGTATCGGTGCGTCGTTGTTGCTCGATCGCGCGGGTGGACAGGCGCAGATACACCGATGAGCCATCGGGGCGCTGCATCCAGTCGAACGCATGGCCCATCAACAGCGCGACTTCGTCGGCAAAGGCCGGTTCAAAGCTGGCAAGGCCAGGCTGACCCATGCCGATCAGGGGGGTATTGACCGACTGGTGCGCGCCGCCTTCGGCCGCGAGCGTAATACCCGAAGGCGTGCCCACCAGCAGGAAACGCGAATCCGAATAACACCCGTAATTCAGCGCATCGAGACCGCGCGCAATAAACGGATCGTATACGGTACCGACCGGCAGCAGCCGCGTGCCGAAATGCGCGCCTGCCAGCCCGAGCGAGGCCAGCAAGAGGAAGAAATTGTTTTCGGCAATGCCCAGTTCGATATGTTGGCCAGCCGCATGTTGCAGCCATTTTTGCGCCGAAGGGATGCGCGCGCGCAGGAACGCATCGTCGCATTCCTGCCGGCGGAACAGGCCACGCTGGTTGACGAAAGCACCCAGATTGGTGGTCTGGGTCACATCGGGTGCGGTCGTGACCAGCCGGTCGGCGAGATCGCCACCCGCCCTGGCCAGATCGAGCATGATCCGTCCGAATGCAGCCTGCGTCGATTGGTCGGAATCGTCGGGCTGGGGCATCGGTGGCACCGGGATGGCGGCGGCCGGGGCCGTGGTCTGTTGGCGCGCGATCGGGCTATGCGCCACGAAATCCTGAAGCGCGCGCACCTGGTTGTCGCCGATGCCGGACCATTTATCCCATTCCTGCCCTGGCATGATGCCCATGCGTGTGCGGAACTGGTCCATCTGTGCCGGGTTCATCATACCCGAATGGTTGTCTTTGTGCCCGGCCAGCGGCAGGCCGTGGCCTTTGACGGTGTAGGCAATGAACAGCGTCGGGCGATCATCCTGGCACGCGTCAAACGCATCGATCAGCGTTTCGATGCAATGGCCACCCAGATTGGTCATGACCCGCGCCAGCGTATCATCATCCATGCTTTCGATCAGGCTGCGTACACCACGCTTGCTGCCGATGTCGGCCAGCAGGCGTTCGCGCCAGGCGCTGCCGCCCTGGTATGTCAGCACCGCGAAATCGGCGTTGGAGCAGGTTTCGATCCATTGTTCGATGGCGGACCCGCCGGGGCGGGCGAACAGCTCGCGCTGTAACCGTCCATGCTTGAGCGTGACCACGCGCCAGCCGCACGTTTCGAAAATATCATCAAACCGTCGGAACATGCGATCGGCAGTGGTGGCATCGAGCGACTGGCGGTTGTAATCCACCACCCACCAGCAGTTGCGCAGATCGTGTTTGTAGCCTTCGATCAGGCATTCGTAGATATTGCCCTCATCCAGCTCGGCATCGCCCATCAGCGAAATCATGCGGCCCGCACTGTCGGCGGGCATCGCGCCATGCGCGATCAGATAATCCTGCGTCAGCGAGGTAAACGCGGTAATGGCTACGCCCAACCCAACCGAACCGGTTGAAAAATCTACCGGGATCGCATCCTTGGTGCGGCTGGGATAGCTTTGCGCTCCATACAGCCCGCGATACGCCTGCAGCTTTTCCAGGGACTGGTTGCCCAGCAGATAGTGGATCGCATGCAGGACCGGTCCGGCATGGGG
>CAIPWG010000581.1 GCA_903868655.1 uncultured Sphingomonadales bacterium | reverse complement strand
CAATGGCCACGTGGTTACATTTGAAGACATAACCCGGCAATTGGTCGATCAACGCCGCGCAGCCTGGTCTGATGTCGCTCGCAGGATCGCGCACGAAATCAAGAACCCGCTGACACCGATCCAGCTTGCGACCGAGCGGTTGAAGCGACGCTATTTGAGCCAGATCACGACCGATCCCGAATTGTTTGAGGAGCTAACCGCGACCATTATCCGGCAAGTGGGGGACTTGCGCAAAATGGTCGACGAATTCTCGTCGTTTGCGCGGCTGCCAAAACCGGTTTTTCGCCACGAGGATGCGGGCGAACTGGTGCGTCAGGCGATATTCCTTCAAGAGATCGCGCACGGTTCGGTGGCTTTCGCCTATCATGGGCCCAGCAGCGAACCGTTTGAAGCCGATCGCCATCAGTTTGGTCAGGCGATGACCAACGTCCTGAAAAACGCGGTTGAGGCGATCGAGACGCGTGCACGCACAGAAGATATTGATTACAAAGGCGCCATCACTGTCAGCCTCGATGCCGATGCAGCCTCCATCACGATAAGCGTGATCGATAATGGCATTGGCCTGCCGGCCGAGCGCGACCGGATACTCGAACCCTATGTCACCACACGGGAAAAGGGCACGGGGCTGGGCTTGGCAATCGTCAACAAGATTGTCGAGGAACATGGCGGGGAAATGGCCTTCGCGCCCGCTGAACACGGCGGCACGCGCATGACCATGCGGTTTGCCCGGACCCCGCAGGCCACGGCAAGCGATACTCCAGATGCCATCCGCACCCCGGCGATGGCGTTACTTTCTGATACGACGCGTTGAAGGACTTGATTGAATGGCGCTTGATATCCTGATCGTTGACGACGAACGCGACATTCGAGAGCTGGTAGCGGGCGTCCTGAGCGACGAAGGCTATTCGTGTCGCGTAGCAGGCGACAGCATAGCGGCGCTGGCTGCAATCGATGAACGCCGTCCCAGCCTTGTACTGCTCGATGTCTGGCTGCATGGCAGCCCGATGGACGGGTTGGAAGTGCTTGATGAAATCAAAAAACGCGAACCCGAATTGCCCGTCCTGATCTTTTCAGGCCACGGCAATATCGACACGGCCGTGTCGGCAATCAGCCGTGGCGCGATGGATTTCATCGAAAAGCCGTTCGAGGCCGAACGGTTGCTCTTGCTGGTCGAACGCGCCACCGAGACCGAGCGGCTGCGTCGTGAAAATGCGCGCCTGCGCCGTGATTTTGTAATGTCTGACGAATTCACCGGCAATTCTTCGGCAGTGAACACAGTGCGCGCAACACTGAAACGTGTGGCGCACACAGGCAGTCGGGTGCTGATCACCGGACCGGCGGGTGCGGGCAAGGAAGTCGCCGCTCGGCTGCTCCACAGTTGGAGTTCGCGCAGCGACAACCCCTTTGTTACTGTGAATTCTGCCCGCATAACGCCCGAACGGTTTGAACAGGAACTGTTTGGTGAAGAGGTAGACGGCAAACTTGTCCGCGCCGGATTGCTGGAGATGGCCGACGGCGGCACGCTGTTTCTGGACGAAGTGGCGGATATGCCGGCATCGAGCCAAGCGCGAATTTTGCGCGTGTTGACCGAGCAGGCATTTGTGCGGGTTGGCGGGCATCGCCAGATCCGGGTCGACGTGCGGGTGGTTTCATCAAGCTCGCGCCCGTTGGACAAGGAAATTGCAGAGCGGCGGTTTCGCGAAGACCTGTATTACCGGCTCAATGTCGTACCTGTCGCGATCCCGCCACTGGCCGAGCGGCGCGATGATATTCCTCCACTGATCGAATATTTCTTCGCGCGTTTTGCCAACGAACAAGGGCTTACTGCGCCGGCGGTGGCCACCGAAGCCATGGCTGCGCTGCAAAGCTACGATTGGCCGGGCAACGTGCGCCAATTGCGCAATGTGGTCGAACGCACCATCATTTTGGCGCCCCGCGGAAGGCTTTCGCGGATTGAGGCAGATATGCTGCCTACAGAAATACTGACCACGCCTCTGGCGGGTGAAAGCAACACTGCATCGTTGATGGGCGCCCCCTTGCGCGAAGCACGCGAGAATTTTGAACGCGAATACCTGCGCGTGCAAATCCGGCGCTTTTCAGGAAACATATCAAAGACAGCAAGCTTCATTGGCATGGAACGCTCGGCCTTGCATCGCAAGCTCAAGCTGCTTGGGATGGCCGAGCGGCGCGATGATGAAGATGATGATCTAAGCTGAAAATTTCCAAAGGGTGGCAATACTGACCAAATCACGGTTTACGCAGCCGGGGTCTAGACGTTATAGCCTGCCAAGCGGTTAGGCGCCCGATCAGATTCCAAGCTGACCGGGCGTTAGACCAGATCGCGAACGCTCTATCCTCATGGAGCCAAGCCAAAACAAACAAAGGAGTCATCCCCCCATGACCGGTCGCACACTTACCGCCCGTCCACGCTCCGCTTCGGGTGAGGATGAACAGGACACCCCTGCAACTGCACCTGTTGCCCCCAGCGGTCTGAAGGGCCAAAACCTTCAGGATGTGTTCCTCAACCACCTGCGCAAGAACAAGATACCTGTCACCATGTTCCTGGTGAAGGGCGTCAAGTTGCAGGGTATCGTCACGTGGTTTGACAACTTTTCGATACTGCTGCGCCGCGACGGCCAATCGCAGTTGGTTTACAAGCACGCGATCAGCACGATCATGCCCGGACAACAGCTGTCCGTTGCGCATTTCCAGGCCGGCCCTGATGAAAACAATCGCAAGCGCTTGTTACAGGACGTGTTCCTGTCAAGCGTGCGTGATGCCGGGGTGCAGGTCACCATGTTTTTGGTCAATGGCGTGATGTTGCAAGGCAAAGTCGCAGCGTATGACTTGTT
>CAIPWG010000580.1 GCA_903868655.1 uncultured Sphingomonadales bacterium | reverse complement strand
GCCCGGTTTCATCAGCGCGATACGCCGCGCATCGATCAAATGGTGCGTTTCGGGGGTAGCCGGGCAATGCAGGGTCAGGATGTCGGCTTCAGCCAGCAGCGTATCGAGATCGGGCTCATACCGTGCGCCCAG
This sequence comes from uncultured Sphingomonadales bacterium, assembly GCA_903868655.1. Classification (GTDB taxonomy): domain Bacteria; phylum Pseudomonadota; class Alphaproteobacteria; order Sphingomonadales; family Sphingomonadaceae; genus Novosphingobium. The sequence goes on along the minus strand of CAIPWG010000580.1, from coordinate 1,417 downwards.
CATCGTCTCCAGCGCCTGGGGCATACGGTGGCGGCTGTGATAGACCACGTTCAGTCCGAACGCGCGCGCCCGGTGCGCTACGGCCTGACCAATTCGTCCCATGCCGACAATGCCCAGCACGCGCCCACCAACCCGGTCGCCCAGCAACGTCGCGGGCGACCATCCGGTCCATTGCCCGGTGCGCAATATGCGCCCGCCGTAATTCAGGCGCCGCACAACTGACAGCATCAAGGCCAAAGTCATATCAGCGGTATCGTCGGTAAACACGCCGGGGGTATTGGTTACCATCACTTTGCGCGCGCGCGCCGCGGCGAGGTCGATATGGTCGATGCCTGCACCGAAATTGGCGATCAACCGCAGGCGTTGCGGTGCCGCGTTTATCAGCTCGGCATCGATCGTGTCCGTCACGGTCGGTACCAGCACGTCGGCATCGGTGATGGCAGCAATCAGTTCCTCGCGCGACATCGGATGATCGTCGGGGTTGGGCACCAGATCGAACAGTTCGGCCATGCGCGCCTCGGTATCGGGCAGCAGCCGTCGGGTTACGATGACGCGGGGTTTGCCGGTTACGCGGCGGGTTTCGACGGGGGCGCTGGTCGGTGTCTTTGGCATGGCTACTGGCTATGCCGCGAGGGGGGCAGGGGTCAAGTGGTCTGGCATCGGGCTTGCAACCGGCTTGGGGACCGACCGGTGTCTTGCCCTTCGCGGCTGATGTTGTATCGCGAACAATGATGTCGACGCACACGATGCTTGCCGCTTTGCGCAGACGGACGATCACCCTTGGTCTGTCCGCGCTGCTGGTTTGGGGATCAGGGGTTCCGGCTGTGGCGGCCGGTGCAGAGGCTGTGCCTTATTGGGTAGCCTTGCGGACCAATCAGACCAACATGCGGGTTGGTCCCGGCCGCGATTATCGCATAAACTGGACCTATCAGCGCGCCGGGTTGCCCTTGAAAGTGCTGCGCGAGATGGATGGCTGGCTACTGGTGGAAGATCCCGATGGTGCGCGCGGCTGGATGCTGACCCAATTTGTCTCACGCAAGGCGCATACTGCGATGGTGATCGGCCAGGTGACCGAAATTCATGAAAATCGCGATGGGTCGGGGCGTCTGATGTGGCGTGCCGGGCCGGGCGTCATCGTGCAGCTGGGCGATTGCAACGCGGGCTGGTGCAAAGTCGATATCGACGGTCGCAAAGGCTTCATGTCGCAATCAACGCTGTGGGGCGCAGACAAACCCTGACGCAATAAAAACAAGCGCGGCTTATGAGCCGGCAGCGTTGGCGAACGCTGCCGGCGTTTTCGCTGTCAGACCAATTCGATCGCTACGGCGATCATATTGTCCACCGCGTTCGTTCCACCGCCGCCGACCCCGATCACGGTAATGCGGGGCGAGAAGTCGGTATGGGTCTGCTGCGGGAT
>CAIPWG010000579.1 GCA_903868655.1 uncultured Sphingomonadales bacterium | reverse complement strand
TTGTCTGATCGAGATTGAGGATCGCCGCAATAGAGGTCAACGGAACCGTGGGATGCCGGGCGAACCAGGTCGAACCCCACAGCCCCTTTTCCTCTCCGGTGAACACCGCAAACAGCACCGGGCGAGCAAATCCGTGCCCGGCCCGCAGCGCCGCCAGCCGTTCAAGCAGAGCGACATATGCAGCATCGTCGAGCGCCCCGTTGTACAGCCTGTCACCCATGACAGGCTCGCCATAGCCATAGCCATCCAGATGAGCGGCAACGATCACGACCTGGTTGGCCAGCGCCGGATCGGTACCGGGCAACAGGCCCAGCACATTGGCTGATTCGGTGGCTTTGTGACCAATCGCCAGATCAGCCGAAAACGCGCCCAGTTCGGCGCGGGGCAACTCCGCACCACCCGCGCCTCTCGTCAGAACAGCGGCAGCGTCGGGCATCAGCCGCGACAGCGCATCGGGATTGAGTATGCCGCTGAAAAATGGCGTGCCGCTTGCCTTCCGCTCACCAGTCGGAGCCACGTCGCGCGAATAGGCAAAGGGCCAGCGGATCGGTTCGCTGGCCAGGCCCGGTGCCGCAATCAACAGCATGCCCACAGCACCAGCTTTGCGCAGCGCGGCCGACCGATCAAACCCGTTCAACCGTGCCGGCGCAGGCCTGCCGTAACAGACCACCAGCTTTCCCGTCACACCATCCAGATCATCGGGACCGCACAACCCGCGAAAGGTTGCCAAGGCTGAAACATGCGCGGGCGTATCGGGTGAGAGCGTTACCTGCACCTCGCGATTGAGCGCGAGTTTGGTCGCACCCAGTGTGATCGACGAATGCGCTTCATCCACGCGCCAGTCATCAAAACCGATGGTTTGAAACCAGCCGCCACCCGTGCCCGCCGGTTTCAGCCCGGCCTCTTCAAAGCGCCGTGCCACCAGGGCCGCGGCGCGGTCATAACCGGGCGAGCCGGTATCGCGGCCCTCCATCGAGTCGTCAGACAGCTCGCTGGTCAGTGCCCACCAGCGCGCGGTGTCGGGATCGGCCGGGCCAGCAGCCTGCGCGATGACGGGCGTGGCCAGCAGTGTGGCAAGCGCCAATCCAAAAATTGCTCCGATAGCCCGCATTTTTCGCCTCCGTGCCCGCACCAAGGGTATGCGAAGCCAGTATATTCATGGCAAGTTACGACCAACCGGACAACCCCGCAGGACACGTGCATGCCCCATCATCAGACCCAGATTCCTGCCGCCGATGGCCTTTGTCCCGTCCATGTCCTCACTCCGGAAGGTATCGGACCGTGGCCCGCCATCCTGTTTTACATGGATGGTCTCGGATTGCGGCAAACGCTGATCGATATGGCCCAGCGATTGGCCAACAACGGGTATTTCGTGCTCCTGCCCGATCTCTATTACCGCTGGGGCGCCTATGATCCGCTCGTGCCCGCCGAGGTGTTCAAGGGTGATTTTCGGAGTATCATCGGCCCGATGATGGCGTCCACTGGCAACGCACATGCGGCGCAAGACACGGCCGCTTTCCTGGCCTGGCTTGGCACGCGCAGCGATGTCAAAGGTACACACATCGGCACGGTCGGATTTTGCATGGGCGGCGGCATGGCGATCACCGCGGCGGGCGTTTATCCTGACCGCGTCGTTGCCGCAGCCAGCTTTCACGGCGGACGGCTTGCCACCGACGACCCGACCAGCCCACACCTCTTGGCACCTGGGATAATGGCCGAATTGCTGATCGCCGGCGCTGAT
>CAIPWG010000578.1 GCA_903868655.1 uncultured Sphingomonadales bacterium | reverse complement strand
GTTTGTCACTATGACTGTGTCGATTGATGGTTTTAGCTAGTCCCGGAAATGCGTCGGCCCCGAATCATCACATTTCGAGGCCGACATTTTATTCAGCCTGCCAGGTTCAAGCCGCCTGGCGGCGTTCCAGTTCCAGCCGTTGCCAGATTTCCACCAGCGCCTTGGTCAATTCGACCATCATTGCCGGGGTGTGCTGTGGGCCGGGGGTAAAGCGCAGGCGTTCGGTGCCGCGTGGTACGGTCGGGAAATTGATCGGTTGTACATACACGCCGTATTCGGCCAGCAGGATGTCGCTGACTTTTTTGGCACGCACCGGGTCGCCCACCATCAACGGTACGATATGCGTGGTGGATGACATCACGGGCAGGCCGGCATCGGCAAACAAAGTTTTGAGCAAGGCAGCTGCTTCGGCCTGCGCCTCGCGCTCTACGCTCGATGATTTGAGGTGGCGCACAGCCGCAAGCACCCCGGCGACCAGCACCGGTGACAGCGATGTCGTGAAAATGAAGCCAGGCGCATAAGACCGGATCACATCGATGATCCGCTGATCCGCAGCGATATAGCCGCCCATCACGCCAAACGCTTTGCCCAGTGTGCCTTCGATAATGTCGATACGGTGCGCGGCATCATCGCGTTCGGAAATTCCGCCGCCGCGCGCGCCATACATGCCCACTGCGTGCACTTCGTCGATATAGGTCAGCGCATTGTATTTTTCGGCGAGGTCGCAAATCGCATGGATCGGTGCGATATCCGCATCCATCGAATAGACGCTTTCAAACGCGATCAGCTTTGGCGCTGCCGGATCGGCTTCGGCCAGCAGCTGTTCCAGGTGTTCAACATCGTTGTGACGGAACACGCGCTTTTCCGCGCCCGAATTGCGGATACCCGCAATCATTGAGGCATGGTTCAGCGCATCGGAAAAGATGATGCAGCCCGGCAGGATCTTGGCAAGTGTCGACAGCGTGGCATCGTTCGACACATAGCCGGATGTAAACAGCAGCGCTGCCTCTTTGCCGTGCAGATCGGCCAGTTCGGTTTCGAGATCGACGTGATAATGCGTGTTGCCGCCGATGTTGCGCGTGCCGCCCGATCCGGCACCGACATCGTGCAGTGCTTCTTCCATGGCAGCGATGACTTTGGGATGTTGGCCCATTGCCAGATAGTCGTTGGAACACCACACCGTGATCGGCTTGGGGCCGTTGTGCCCGGCAAAACAGCGCGCATTGGGATAGGCGCCCTTGTTGCGCAGGATGTCGATGAAAACCCGATAGCGTCCCTCGGAATGGAGCCGATCAATCGCGGAATCGAAAATCTGCTCGTAATTCACCCGCCGCTCCTTTTTCCTCGGAAGGCTATCACTGCCCCCGGCGGACTGTTGTGCCCAGCTAACGACCCAGCTTTCGGCCCTTGTCATCGCCTTACCCATCTCCGCGGTGATTTGCCAACCCGATTTGGGGCATAGGCCAGGACCGCGATCCTTGGACTGACTTGAATCAAAATACGCTGAAACATCCTATACCGGATGCACGCAGTGTGGGAAAAAGTTCAGACAGTGTGGGATCATTGCGGGTGAACAGTGCCAGATCGGGATCGCGCCGTTCAAAGCGTTGCCCCTCGGTCAGGTGCGCAATGCGCCGGGCTATGCCCTCTGCGCCATCGACAAACCGAACACTTGGTCCAAAAGCCGCAGACAGATGGTCAACAATCAGCGGGAAATGGGTACAGGCCAGCACCACGGTATCGATGCGATCACCATCGGGCATCGCACGCAACGCCGCCACTGCACGGTCGATCGATCCGCGATCAACGCTTTCACCGCGCAAATACGACTCTGCGGCAGAGACGAGTTCGGGCGCGCCGTGGCGCACCAGGATTTTGCCTTTGGCAAATTGCGCTTCCAACCGGTCGACATACCCCTGCCGTATCGTGGCCTCGGTGCCGAGCAGGCCGATAACCCCGGTCCGGGTCAGCGCGGCTGCCGGTTTGATAGCAGGCACGGTGCCGACAATCGGCACTTCGAGCACATCGCGCACAGCGGCCAAGGCGATCGTAGAGGCGGTGTTGCAGGCAATACAGACGAGCCGGGGGCGCAACCGTTCGGTCATCCGACCCAACAGGCCAGACACCCGGGCGGCAATTTCGGCCTCGGTTTTCTGACCATATGGCAGCCCGGCATTGTCGGCGACATAGATTACCGGGGCTTGTGGCAATATTGTGCGCAAGGCGGATAGCACCGACAACCCGCCCACACCGGAATCGAACATGAGTATGGGCGCGGCAGGATCATCGGTCATGGTTGTTCCTGCTATGGCGGGTCTGGCCAAAAACATCTAGAGGCGCGGAAGTTGCATATTGGGAAAGGCTGCTTGGATGTTTGGCGAGGCGTTGCGACTGGCCGTGTTTGCCGCCCTGATCGGATATGGCTTGGGTTCGATCCCGTTTGGCCTCATCCTGTCGCGGGTGGGCGGCGCGGGTGATCTGCGCAGCGTGGGTTCGGGCAATATCGGCGCAACCAACGTTCTGCGCACCGGGCGCAAGGGGCTCGCCGCGGCGACGTTGTTATGTGATCTGGGCAAAGGGGCGGCTGCGGTCTGTCTGGCGCGCGCTTTATGGCCGGGGTCTGAATCGGCGGCAGCGGCAGGCGCGATAATCGGGCATTGTTATCCCGTATGGCTGCGGTTTCGCGGGGGCAAAGGCGTGGCCACGATGCTGGGTGTCGCGTTTGCTTTGGCCTGGCCGATCGGTTTGACGTGCGCGGCTGTATGGCTGGTCGTGTTTTCGGCCACGCGGATTTCGTCACTGGGCGGCATGAGCGCTGCACTGGCAGCGCCAGTTGCCGCACTGGCCTTGGGTGATCTTGCTTATGCGCAAGTGCTGGCCCCGCTCGCGGTGCTGGTGTTGTGGTTGCATCGGCAG
>CAIPWG010000577.1 GCA_903868655.1 uncultured Sphingomonadales bacterium | reverse complement strand
TGGGCATCTTGTCGATGAAATAAGCCCGGCCCAATGTGCGGTGGGGCAAGGTATCGGCCAAATATTGTTCGCCGTACTGGCGGACCTTTGCGGCATCGAGGTCCAGCAGCGCCTCGGGATAACGCGGATTGTCGAAATCCATGTTGCGTCCCTGCAGGTCGTGCACGATGCGCTGGATATCGGGCAATTCCTGCGTACCTTCGACCTGACTATGGCTGGCAAGGATTTGTTCGATCAAGGTCGAGCCTGATCGCGGCAGTCCGAGCACAAAGATCGGATCGGTTGCGGCAAGGCCCCAATCGCTGCGCGTGCCAAAGAACGCCGGCGTGCAGACCCGGCGTTGTTCGCGTGTGTTGGTTTCAAACACATCCGGGTGATATCCATTGGCGGCGCGATGCAAATCGTTGCCAAGACTATAAGCCTGCCAAGACGCCGCGTGATCACCGCTGTCTTCTAGAGCTTTGCCCAGCGCAAAGGCGATATGCACCCGATCCACTTCGGCAATTTGCGGCTTGTCGAGTTCGGCGCGCATCACCGCGATTTCATCGCCCGTAAAACGATACGTCTTGAGGTTGGCCAGGCTCCACCAGGCGTCACCAAAATCGGGCCGGGCTGCAACAGCCGCGTGATAGGCATCGATGGCCTCGGGCAGACGGGTGACGGTCTTGAGCGCATGACCCAGCCACAGGTTCAAGTCGGCGCGACGGACCGGCGCGGCCGGGTCGGCATCGTGAATATCGGCAAGTAGATCATGATAGATCGGGATTACCGCTTCAAACTCGCCCAGCCCGACCGCGATGGTCGCGTGTTGCGTGCGGTGGTCGGAATTGCGTGGATCATGCGCGAGCAGCGGTGCCAGGGCTTCGCGTGCCTGAGGAAACTTGTGCCGGGCTATCAGTGTCTGGACATATTCGCTGCGTGCTTCGTGATGATCGGGGACCATCGCCAATACGCCCGCATACAACAGTTCGGCATCGTCGAGCACATTGCGGGCAAAGCCGATCTGCGCCAGCAGCCGCATGGCTTCGGGATGGTCGCCAGCGGTCAACAGAAATTCGCGGACCATCATTTCTGCGCGGTCTATCTCGCCGTCGCCGTAAAGAATCTTGGCCCGCAACACATGCGGGGGAATGCTCGTCAAATGGGCCACATGACGTGCTGCCAAGGCTGCATTCTCGGTATCGCCGGTCATGCGCCACAGACCGTCGAGCATGCGCCATGCAAGCGGCAATGCCGGATTGATTGCAACCGCATGGCTCAGGTCTGCAATGGCGTTGGGTGCATCGCGTCGCGCAACATGGCAAAGCCCGCGTTCCAGAAACATCTGGCTGAAATTCGGATGATGCTCTGCCAGGCGCTGCACCGTGGCCAGCGCCTCATCCGTGCGTTGCATCATCCGCAGCGAATGGGTGGCGATCAATAGCAGGTCACGGTTGGCGGGATGACTGACAAGCTGCCGCGATGCACCTTCGTAGGCGGCAGGATGATCGTTGTTCACTTGCAACGCCGCCAATCGGGTCACTTCAGCTTCCAGCGGTGAAAGTGTGGTGGAGGGAAGCGATGAAGCAGTGTTTTGCGAAGCCATGGCGCGATCCTGTCGGCAATTGCGGCGGGGATGTCAAAAACAGATTTATCCGTCGTCCGCAATCAAACGCTGATGACGAGAGGTTTAGCGTGCCGCTGGAAACGAAAAGGGCGGCGCATTGTGCGCCGCCCCCCGTTTTCCATCGGCAGAAGCTGTTATCAGAGCTTCGTGCTGATTTTCAGGCCATAGATCAACGGGCGAACCGGGATCTGGGTCTTGATGAATTCGGCCGAGTTCGTGAACGTGCTGGCATGGGTATTGGCCAGATTGTCGCCGAAGATCGACACAGTCCAGTTGTCGTGGCTGAAGCCAATCGAAGCATCGAGCACGGCATAGCCTGGCATTTTGTAGCGCAGCACGGTCGTGCCAGGTACGATAATGCCGTTCGGGCCAAGCACGCTGCCATTACCGGCCACATCGCCCGACGGGTACGTCGCCGGCTCGTTGTACATTGCACCGGTGTACGAAATGCCGCCCGCCACAAACCAGTTGAAATCCGCTTTACCAGCCCATTCATAGCGCGCACGCGCATTGGCTTGGACGTGCGGGCTGAACGGCGTGATGTCACCGACATTGCCAAACGGGCTTTGGACCGACTGCACCTTGCCGCCGTTAAAGACCTGCGTGATGCACTGGCCATATGTCGACGCCGCCGGGTTATTCGCGATGAAGCAAGGTGAGTTCGACTGGCGGCTGTCGTTATAAGTTGCCGATCCCTGGATCGAAAGACCGGTGGTCGGACGCGCCACAATTTGGGCTTCCAGGCCCTTGATGTGATAGTTCGGTCCATTGGTCGCAAAGGCCGTGTTGCCAAAGCCGGCTGCCGGGTTGAAGAAGCCGACCTGCGTATCCTGCCAGACCATGTAATAGCC
>CAIPWG010000576.1 GCA_903868655.1 uncultured Sphingomonadales bacterium | reverse complement strand
GTCAGCACAATTTCGCCTGCAGATGTCATCCTGCTGCCTGCGAGCGTTTTCAACCGCGCGAACACCTCGGGTGACAGCAGCAACGCGTAAACGCTGACCCGCAATTGGACGGCGGTCGCGACTTTGTTGACATTCTGCCCGCCGGGGCCGGTGGCGGTGATGAAACTTTCGCTGAGATTGGCCAGCGCCCGCTCGATGACCACCTCAGCCGTGGTCATTGCGCGAAACCGAGCACCAGAAAATCGGCCGGCATCGGCGCTTCGGCCACGATTGGCGGCTTGCCGTCGCGCGGGATTTCCAACCGCGCGGCATGGAGCAACGTTCTTGTGCCGGGCAATTTGCGCCCATAGACCGGATCGCCCAACAACGCATGGCCAAGCCCTGCCGCGGCATGCACCCGGATCTGGTGCGTGCGCCCGGTTTCGGGGGTAAACTCGACCAGCGTCAGTCCATCGCGCCGATCAAGCACACGCCAGTGTGTCACCGCCGCTTTGCCCGCGCGCGCCGGGATCATCCGCCAGCCATCACGTTCGCTGCTGATCTTGGACAAGTTCAGTTCAATCGTGCCCCGCGCGCCTTCGACATCACCGTCGACCACGCCCCAATACGTCTTGCCCACTTGCCGTGCCTCAAAAGCGGCGGAATAGCGTTTCAAAGCGCGCGGATGACGCGCCAGCAGCAGGCATCCCGACGTATCCTGGTCGAGCCGATGCACCGGCGCGGGCGAGCGTGCAAACCCCAGCCGCAATTCATAGACCCGTTCTTCGAGCGAAATCCCGCCGGCACGCGGCCGATCGAGCGGCAAGCCAGCGGGCTTGTCGATCACCAAAGCCTCTGCGTCTTCAAACAGGATCGCCAAGGGGGTGTGGTGCAGGTCAGTCATGTCAGGGCCTCCGCGATACGCGCAATCGCGCAGTCCAAATGTGTGTCGTCGGCGGCAAAGCTGATGCGAAACCCATCACGCCCACCAAATGCCGAGGCTGCCACGACCGCTACGCCGTGATCGAGCAAATGCATCACCAGCGCCTCATCATCGGCGAAACGACCGATCAACGAAGCAGCATCGACCATGCAATAAAACGCGCCGTCCGGCACAGGGGTCGAAAGCCCGGGAATGGCGTTGATGGCTGCCACGACGCGATCGCGTCTTACACGGAACCGGTCGCACCAGTCGCGCAAAAAATCTTGTGGTCCGTTGAACGCAGCCACGGCCGCGGCCTGCGCAATTGAACAAGCATTGCCCGAATTGTGCGACTGCAACGTGCCCATTGCACGGATCAACCATTCGGGCCCGGCCGCGACGCCGATGCGAAACCCGGTCATCGCATGGCTTTTGGAAACGCCCGAAACAGTCAGCACACGCCCTGCCAGATCGGGGCAGACAACGGCAATCGTCGCATGATCGCCCGGCGTATAGCGCAGCGGCGCATAAATGTCGTCGCTCAACACCAGGACATGCGGGTGCCGCCGCAAAACCTCACTCAACGCGGCCAGATCAGCCGCAGAATAAGTCGCGCCGGTGGGGTTGCCCGGACTGTTGAGCAACAGCCAACGCGTGCGCGGGCCAAGTGCGGCATCCAATTGATCGGGCGTGATGCGATAGCCAGCTTCGGGACCGGTATGGATCGGCACCACACGGCCCCCGGCAAAATGCACGATCTCGGGATAACTGACCCACCACGGCGCAGGGATTACCACTTCGTCACCCGGATCAAGCGTGGCCAGCAGTGCGTGAAATATCGCCTGTTTGCCCCCGGCCGATACGATCACTTGCGCAGGCGGTACCACAATCCCAAGATCGCGCCGGAAATGCAGTGCCGTCGCCTCGCGCAAGGCTTGTGTGCCGGCTACCGCGGTATAGCGCGTATCGTTGGCATCGAGCGCGGCCTTGGCTGCAGCTTTGACATGGTCCGGGGTGGCAAAGTCAGGCTCGCCCACCGACAGCGAAATGATATCGCGCCCCGCTGCGCGCAGGGCGATCGCGCGGTCGGTCATCGCATTGGTGCGCGACGGCGCAACCCGCGCGAGCGCAGCACTGACCCGGTCGGTCATCGTCAGCTGTCCATCAGCCGTGCCGGCATCAACCCGCGCAAGCCATTGCCAAGCAGAAATCCCTCGCGCAGCGCGTCCAGCGTTACATCGCCCTCAACCACTTTGTCCGCCTCGATCAGGCTACGGCGCAAAACACCGGGCAACAGGCCAAGCGCTGCACTTGGCGTGATCAACCGACCATCGCTGCGCCGCACAAACACATTGGTAAGGCTGCCTTCGGTAATCAGGCCATCGTCGCGCAGCAACAACGCTTCGTCCGCTCCGGCCTGGCGCGCCACACGCAAGGCTGCCTCGTAAAACGCGCGATCACTGGTCTTGTGCCGCAAACGCCAGTCGTCGGCGGCCACCGGCAACGGCAGCACCGCGCAAACCAGCGGCCGGTCGAGTGCTGCGGGCAGCGCCGCAGTTTCCAAAGCGATCGCCCCCGAACGCGCCAGCAACAACCGCACTTTCGCCGGTGCCTCCAGGTCAAAACACAGCGCCTGGATCGCGTTGCGCGTGGCATGGCGGTCAAACGCAAAGCCAAGCGCGGCTGCGCTGTCGCGCAACCGTTCCAGATGGTGTTCGATCAACGCGATCCCTTTGGCCGGATCAAACGCCATCGTCTCGATCAGATCGGCCTGGCCCGCAGACAAGCGCAAGAAATTCCCCTTGATCACACATTCGCGCCATTCATCGAGCATGGTCGAATCGGCGACGACGGCAGATCCCACGCCCATGCTGGCACGGCCCGATTCTGCCCCCGGGTAATCGGGCGCGAGCCGCACTGTGCGGATTGCCACATTGAACACGGCACGACCAGCGTCAACGCCCGTACCGCCTGGTTGATCGGGCACATCGATATAACCGATCGCCCCGCAATAGCCCCCGCGCGCATCGCGCTCGTATTGATCGATCAATTCCATCGCGCGGATTTTCGGCGCACCGGTTACCGATCCGCAGGGAAATATTGCCCGCACCAGATCGACCGCGCCTTTGCCCGGCAACAGCCGCGCTTGCACGGTGCTGACCATCTGGTGGACGGTTGGATAACTCTCGATCGCGAACGGCGCTTCAACTTTCACGCTGCCCGGCTCTGCCAGCCGCGACAAGTCGTTGCGCATCAGGTCGACAATCATCAGGTTTTCGGCACGATCTTTGACGCTGGCGATCAGTCGTTCGCGATTGGCCGCGTCTTCGTCCGGATCGCGGCCACGCGGCGCGGTCCCCTTCATCGGTCGCACACTGGCGTCACGGTCGTTGATGCGAAAAAACAATTCGGGAGAGGCTGACAACGTCCAATGCG
>CAIPWG010000575.1 GCA_903868655.1 uncultured Sphingomonadales bacterium | reverse complement strand
CTCGCTGGTTCCTTATTCCATCGTCAAGGGCAAGAATGGCGACGCCTGGGTCAATGCCGGCGGCCAGGATTACAGCCCTTCGCAGGTTTCTGCGTTCATTTTGCAAAAGATGAAAGAAACCGCCGAGAGCTACCTGGGCGAGACCGTTACCCAGGCCGTGATCACCGTGCCAGCCTATTTCAACGACGCGCAGCGTCAGGCAACCAAAGACGCCGGGCAGATTGCCGGGCTTGAAGTGCTGCGCATCATCAACGAGCCGACTGCGGCTGCGTTGGCCTATGGCCTCGACAAGCAGGATGGCAAGACCATAGCGGTCTACGACCTTGGCGGCGGCACGTTCGACATTTCGGTGCTGGAAATCGGCGACGGCGTGTTCGAAGTGAAATCGACCAACGGCGACACGTTCCTCGGCGGTGAAGACTTCGATACCGTGGTGGTCGAATATCTGGCCGACAAATTCAAGGCGCGTGAAGGACTTGATCTCAAGACCGACAAGCTTGCGCTGCAGCGTCTGAAGGAAGCGGCTGAAAAGGCCAAGATCGAGTTGTCCTCGGCACAGACCACCGAAGTCAACCTGCCGTTCATTACCGCGCGCATGGAAGGTGGCACCACCACCCCGCTGCATCTGGTGGAAACCATCACGCGTTCGGATCTGGAACGTCTGGTGGCCAAACTGATCGACCGCACTCTCGAACCCTGCCGCAAGGCGCTGGCCGATGCCGGCCTGACTGCCAAGGATATCGACGAGATCGTGCTAGTTGGCGGCATGACCCGTATGCCCAAGGTGCGTGACGTTGTTCGCGACTTTTTCGGCAAGGACCCGCACACCGGTGTCAACCCGGATGAAGTCGTGGCGATGGGTGCGGCCATTCAGGCCGGCGTTTTGCAGGGCGATGTGAAGGACGTGCTGCTGCTCGATGTCACCCCGCTGTCGCTGGGCATCGAAACGCTGGGCGGTGTGATGACGCGGATGATTGACCGCAACACCACCATCCCGACCAAGAAGGCGCAAGTGTTCTCGACCGCCGAAGACAACCAGAACGCTGTCACCATCCGCGTGTTCCAGGGCGAGCGCGAAATGGCGGGTGACAACAAACTGCTCGGTCAGTTCGATCTTGTAGGCCTGCCGCCGGCACGCCGTGGTGTGCCGCAAATCGAGGTTGCGTTCGACATTGACGCCAATGGCATCGTGAATGTTTCGGCCAAGGACAAGGGTACGGGCAAGGAGCAGCAGATCCGTATTCAGGCTTCGGGCGGTCTGTCCGATAGCGACATCGATCAGATGGTGCGGGATGCCGAGAAGTTTGCTGCCGAAGACAAAAAGCGGCGTGAATCGGCAGAGGCGAGTAACAATGCCGACAGTCTGGTCCATGCGACCGAGCGGCAGCTTGAAGAACACGGTGACAAAGTCGATGCTTCGCTGAAGGGCGAAATTGAGGCTGCGCTGGCCGAAGCCAAGACAGCGATCGAAGGTGGCAACACCGATGATATCAATGCCAAGGCACAGGCCCTGACCGAAAAGGCGATGAAGCTGGGTCAGGCGATTTATGAAAAGGAACAGGCGGCAGCGGCTTCACCGAGCGCCGCACACCCGGCCGGTGGCGAAGACGTCGTTGATGCCGAGTTTTCGGAAGTCGACGACAAGGCCTGATGTATGGGCCCGTTATCCGGGCCTTTCCAAAGTATGGGCGGTGCCATCACAATGGTGCCGCCCGCTTTTGTACCCCCTTGTCCTGACCGGAACCTTGCCTGATGTCGGCCGAGATTGATTTTTACGAGCTGCTCGAAGTAGAGCGTACCGCCGATGACAAGACGATCAAGTCGTCATTCCGGCGTCTTGCTATGCGTTATCACCCCGACAAGAACCCGGGCGACAACGAAGCCGAAGCCCGGTTCAAGCAAATCAATGCCGCCTATGCCGTGCTGTCGGATGCGCAAAAACGCGCGGCCTATGACAGGTTTGGCCATGCGGCGTTTCAGCAGGGCGGGCAGGGCGGCCAAAGTGGTGGATTTGGCGGCGGGGCTGAATTCGGCGATCTGGGTGATATTTTCGAAACGATTTTTGGCGGTGGTTTCGGTGGCGGCAGGCAGCAGGCGCGCCGTGGTGCCGACCTGCGGTACGACATGGAAATCACGCTCGAAGACGCGTGGCATGGCAAGACCAATGAGATTTCGGTCGAAGTGTCGCAGAAATGCGAACCGTGTGCCGGGTCCGGCGCGACGCCGGGCACCGCGGCACGCCGCTGCAACATGTGCGCGGGCCATGGCAAAGTGCGCGCGCAACAAGGCTTCTTCATGGTCGAGCGGGCTTGCCCGACCTGCCACGGTCGTGGTGAAGTGATCGAAAGCCCGTGTCGCGCCTGTCGTGGCGAAGGCCGGGTAGACAAACCACAGCGGTTGGAAGTGCAAGTGCCGCCAGGCGTGGACAATGGCACGCGTATCCGGCTTGCCGGCAAAGGCGAAGCGGGTCCAAATGGATCGCCAGCGGGTGATTTGTACATCTTTTTGCATGTCAAACCTCACGCGCGGTTCGAACGCGATGGCACGACTTTGATGGCGCATTTGCCGATCACGTTCACCACTGCGGCGCTGGGCGGATCGATCGAATTTCCCGGCATCGATGGTGTGGCACACAGTTTTGATATTCCGGCGGGAATCCAGTCTGGCAAACAATTGCGCAAGCGTGGTGCAGGCATGCCGGTGTTGCAGGGGCGGGGCCACGGTGATCTGGTGGTGGAAATTCAGGTCAAAACGCCTGAAAAGCTCTCCGCCAAGCAAAAGGAATTGCTGCGCGAATTCCAGGCCACCGAAACCGGTGAAGAATGTCCCGAAGTTAAAACGTTCTTCGATCGCATCCGCAATGTCTGGAGCGATCGGCGCGAATAGAGTGCCTATGCAAAGGCCGCCTCAACTTCGCGTCGAATGCCTTGTATCAGGTTCGGATCAGCGGTGAGGTGTGGGGCCTCTTCGTCGAGTATGGCCAAAAATGCCGCGCGTTTGAGTGCGGCCAACGTCGCGCCAGGCAGGGGCGGTTCGACCGCTGACGTGATGATGTCGATGGTGCGTTCGGCGCCGTGCAAGCGGCCCCACAAGTAATCGTTTTCGCGATAGGCCCGGCTGAAAAAAGCCCCGAAACTGTAAAAGTCTATGCCTTTGAGGCAGGCCGCGGTGCCACCACTGCGGATTGAGCAAGCATCATCGGGCGAGATGCGATCAATCCGGATTGGATCAAATTCGCCAAGACCGCCGCTTTGCGCAGCATCACCCTGCAACATCGGCAGAGTGGCAATGTCATACCATGGGAACCCCAAATAGGCATGAAGGAACCGGCGCCGCAGTGGCCGATCGAGCACCGCGAGCGCATCGACCATCATCTGGTCTACTTCAAGATCGATCGTGGTCAGATCGCGCCGCACCGCGATTGCCGAAAACACGGCACCCGGATCGCGGTGGACGACGCTGGCAGATGCGGCAAATCCGGGGCCTAGCCCGCGCGGTGTCTCGCGCGTTTGATAGAGTGCCTGTGCCCGGTAAACGATGGAGCGGGCTGCCTCGCGCCCCGATCCGGCGGCCTCGTGCCAATCTTCGGTCAATCGGCGTGCCAGCAGTTTCAGCCGGCGGATGCGAAACCCGATGTCGTGCGCGCGGAAAAACGCGATGGCGCCGGCATTGGCATCGCCTTTGTCTGTTACCAGACGCGCCAGACCGTTTGCCGCGCAGTGCGCGCTCAACACCGGCACGATCCGTTCGGGTGGCCCGGCATCGGGTGCGGCCTCGGCAATGGTTTGGGCAAGGTCTGCGATAATCGCATCGAGTTTGACCCGGGCATAGCCGTGATAGGCAAAACCGGCCGCTTCTGCCGCTGCCTGTTGCGCTTTCGCGCGCCAAGCGGTCAACCGCGCGCGGCTGGGTGATTCAAAAAACAGCGTGTGACCGAACAGATGCGCCACTTTGGCCTCGATATCGGGGCGAAGCGCATCGATCAGCGCGCGTAGCCGTTCGCGTGTACGTGACTGATCGGTAATCGTTGTCAGGTTGTCACGGATTGGCTGTTCGCGTGGAATGGCGGAGAGCGCAGCGAAGATCGTCGTGAAAAAACCGGGTTTGCGCGCTGGTGCGGTCGCCGGAGCGGCAGGGTGAGGCTCGATATAGACAAACCGCCGGTCAACTTCGCGCCGCGCGGGACGATTGCGCAGCGCGGCCATGGCTTCGGCAAACGGACGATTGTTGAGCACTGCGCCATCGATTAGCGCGGCGTCGGCGATACGCCCTTCGCGCCAGCGTTCGGGCATGATCCGTTTCAAAAATGCCTCTCGGCCCGGCCATGGCAAGCCGCGCTCTTGCGCCAAGTCATCAATTTCAGCGAGGGTGAGTGCCGGAAACGCGCCGGGGAAGCTGGCAGTGGCACGTGCCGCCATGATCAATTCGATCGGTGAGGCGAGCCGCGCCTGCAGCCGTGCCTGTGCGTGAAATCCGATAGTCAGTCGATGCTCGTTTTCATGAACCATGGGCGGGCTGTTGAGCTTGAGGACCGCCCGATGGCCGTGCAGAT
>CAIPWG010000574.1 GCA_903868655.1 uncultured Sphingomonadales bacterium | reverse complement strand
TGACCACCAATATTTTCATTCGAGGTTAACGGCGGCCGCCGCTCAAAAGGACGCTCCAGCGATGTCTTTACAAGAGTCTTCGGGCCGATTTGCGATTGCTGCTTGTGCGATGGTGTTATGTGCTGCGTCACCCTTGCCCGAAGCTTCGCGGCAGGTTGTGCTGACACTTCGTGCAGATGATGTCATCCCCACCGGCAATGACTGGATTGCCCTGCCATCAATCCGCGCAGCCGATGGCGCGCTGCGGGATATGAACCTGATTTCGATGCGTTATCGCGGCTTGATGGAAATGGCCGGGGTGGCCGGTCAACCGCTGATGGCGCCGTTCGTCGAAATCAATGGGCGTGACCGACCATTGACCAATCTGACATGGACCTTGCGCGATTACTGGATCCCCACCGCAACCATGGAGGCCGATGGTCTGCGGATCAGCGTGACATATGTTGCACCATCAGCAAGTCGCGCCGCGATCATCCGGTTTCGCGTAACCAACTTTTCCGACGCGGCAATCCATGTGGCACCGGGAATGCAAGTGGGCTGGGGCGCCACTTATCGGGTGACATATTCGCCAGAACCGCTGGGTGGAACGCGAACGATGACGCCGACACCGATCGATACCGACATGCAAGTGTTTGGCTATGGCACCGATGATGCGCATGTAGCCTGGGGGTTCGGCTATGTCGGATCGCAGGCCCGACTTCTGCCCGGCGCAAGCCGCGGGCTGGTTGCGCGTCATCCCGCCGACCTGGCCCCCGGGCAAACGCTCGACATGCATTACCTGATCGGTGCAGGGTTGGAAGAATACAGCGCTGCTTATGCCATGCGCGTGCTCAACAAACGGATCGATCGCTATGGCATTGATGGTGTGATCGATCAGGCTGCCGCCGACGCGCACCGTTTGACCCGCACCACCGGGCGCGCCGATCTCGACCAAATCATGAACCGCAACCTGCTGTTCACGCACTATTACGCCTGGGGCCGCGCGATCGACACCGAACAGTTTATCGGGGTGACATCGCGATCAAACCGCTATTACGTGTCGGCCGCATATTGGGATCGCGATGCCCTAATCTGGAGCTTTCCGGCGTTGCTCGACAGTGATCCCGCACGTGCGCGCGAAGCACTGGATTATGTGTTTGGCATTCAGAGCCGCAATATCGGTGTGCACAGCCGTTTTATCGATGGTGTCGTCCTCGAAGACGGGTTGGAACTGGATGAACTGGTCGCGCCGATCATTGCCTTGTCCACTTATACCCGCGCCACCCATGATGCTTCGGCGCTGGAGGCATATCGACCGCGGGTGACCCGTTTGCTGGAACAATTGGTCACGCTGCGCGACGCGGCGACTGGCCTCTATGAAACATTTCAGGATGCGCAGGACGAATATATCCGCAAACCTTTCCAGGTTTACGACAATGTGCTGGTTTGGCGGGCGATGCTCGACTGGGCCGATGCGGGCGCATCGCCCAAGGATGCCGCCGTTTTGCGTGCCGAAGCGGCACATCTGAAGTCGGCGATCCTGCGTTACGGCGCACACAAGGATGCGCAAGGTGCGACAGGGTCCATTCTTGCGGCCAGTGTCGATGCGCATGACGCGGATTTCGGTGACGTTCCACCGGGATCGTTGATGAAATTGCCCGCGCTTGGCTTCCTCAGCGAAAACGACCCCTTCTTTGTGCGGACTTATGCGTGGCTGCATTCATCGAATTATCGTTACAGCCATGACCAAGACCCGTTCGGCCTTCCTGGCAGCTATCGCCTGCCGTTTACCACGTCTTGGGGCATTGCCGACCATCTCCGTTTGCACGATGGACGCGCGCACGCGCTTGAAATCCTGCTGAAAAGCCCATGGGATGGGGGGATCATAACCGAAGGCGTCAAGCCCGACACGGGATTGCCCGATAATCAGGGTTTGGCGTTTGCAACCGCTGCCGGATACGTCGCGCATACCATTTGCGACCAGTTCTGCATCGATCGCCGATAGACCAGATCTGCCGCCGCTTGCGCAAGGCGCAAGCGGAAAAATATACGTCGCTTGGATTGAGAATTGGCTGGGGCGGGAGGATTCGAACCTCCGAATGCCGGTACCAAAAACCGGTGCCTTACCACTTGGCGACGCCCCAACGGAGTTGCGCATATAGCGGCGCGCGCGCGGATGAAAAGGGGTCTTGTGGGTCAGGCCAAATGTTTGAGTGCAGGGATCAACGCATCGAAGTGGTCAATCACGGCATCGGCACCCAATTCGTATGGCGGTTTGTCGCAAAATCCAAAGCTTACAGCCACCACCGGCAGGCTTGCGGCGCGGGCGGCACCTATGTCGTAAGTGGTGTCGCCCACAAAAGCGGCGCGCGTTGCACCGGTGCGGCGGACCATTTCGAACAGCATGTCTGGCTGCGGTTTCGCGCGATCAAGCCCCAGGGTGTCTCCGCCGATAATCGCGGCAAAACGCTGGGTCAGGCCTAATTCATCAAACAATCGCCGGGCCAACGCCTCACG
>CAIPWG010000573.1 GCA_903868655.1 uncultured Sphingomonadales bacterium | reverse complement strand
GGTTGGGCATGGGAGGTGATTATGCATGGCCTGCCACTTGCGCCGGGGGAAAGGCAGGACTAGGGGCCGGGCACGTACTCCAAAAGGCGAGTCAGACCCTTGCTCGAACACGCAACGCTCGATCAAACTTCCTATCTGGCCGGCTATTTGCCGATCCTGCTGTTTCTGGGAATTGCCCTCGCTTTGTCGGCGGCATTTGTGTTTTTGCCGATGGGGGCCTCGCGCCTGACCGGAACACACAATCCTGATCCGGAAAAGCTGTCAGAATATGAATGCGGCTTTCCTGCATTCGAGGACCCACGCAGCCAGTTTGACGTGCGGTTTTATCTTGTCGCGATCCTGTTCATCATTTTCGATCTGGAGGCCGCGTTTCTGTTTCCTTGGGCGGTAAGCCTGAAGCAGACCCAGTGGACTGGTTGGTCGACGATGATGCTGTTCCTGTTCGAACTGGTGATCGGCTTCATCTATGCCTGGAAAAAAGGCGCGTTGGACTGGGAATGAGCACGATGTCGAATTTGACCGGAATTCCGTCTCCGATCCTCGCCGGTGGCACGTCGGTGACAGTGCCCGACCAATCGTTTTTTGACAGCCTCAATGCCGAAGTATCGGACAAGGGCTTTCTGATCACGTCGACCGAGGAACTGTTCCAATGGGCCCGCACGGGCTCGTTGTGGTGGATGACTTTTGGCCTGGCGTGTTGCGCGGTTGAAATGATCCACGTCAACATGCCGCGATATGACATGGAGCGTTTTGGCGTTGCGCCCCGCGCATCCCCGCGTCAATCCGATGTGATGATCGTGGCTGGCACATTGTGCAACAAGATGGCCCCGGCATTGCGCAAGGTCTATGACCAGATGTCGGATCCGAAATATGTCATTTCGATGGGCAGCTGCGCCAATGGCGGTGGCTACTACCACTATAGCTATTCGGTGGTGCGCGGTTGCGACCGGATCGTGCCGGTGGATATTTACGTGCCGGGTTGCCCGCCGACCGCCGAAGCATTGCTGTACGGTGTGATGCAGCTACAGCGGAAGATCCGTCGCGCTGGCACGCTCGAACGCTAAGGGAAGGGCGCAAGCAATGGCAAAAGTGCTGCATTCTGCCCCGCGGTACGCCGCGTTTGACGGTGTGATCGATACGCTGACGGCGCGTCTGGGCGATGATTTGCTGAATATCCGCGAAGAACATGGCGAGATCGTGCTGGCCGTGCGTCGGGATTCGATCGAGACCGTGTTGCGCATGCTTCGCGACGAAGAAGCGTTTCAGCAGTTGATGGATATTGCCGGCGTCGATTACCCCGATCGCGGCGAACGCTTCGAAGTGGTCTATTGCCTGTTGTCGGTCACACGCAACTTGCGCCTGATTGTCAAAGTGTCGACGGACGAAGCGACCCCGGTTCCGACAGTGACGCTATTGTGGCCCAATGCCGGTTGGTATGAGCGCGAAGTCTATGACATGTTTGGCGTGCTGTTTGCAGGCAACACCGATCTGCGGCGCATCCTTACCGACTACGGTTTTCAGGGGCATCCGTTTCGCAAGGATTTTCCGCTGACCGGCTACGTCGAACTGCGCTATTCCGAAGAGGACAAGCGGGTGGTTTATGAACCGGTGCGCCTGGCGCAAGACCTTCGTCAGTTCGATTACACCAGTCCCTGGGAACAGGCGCATTACGTCCTGCCCGGCGATGAAAAGGCAGAAGGTGGCAAGGCATGAGCTTCAGCCTCGAACAGTCGCCAACCACCGGCGACGAAGTCATCAGCAATTACACGATCAACTTCGGTCCCCAGCATCCGGCTGCGCACGGCGTGTTGCGCATGGTGATGGAGCTTGATGGTGAAATCATCGAACGCATCGACCCGCATGTGGGCTTGTTGCATCGCGGCACCGAGAAACTGATCGAACACAAGACCTATCTGCAAGCGCTGCCCTATTTCGACCGTCTGGATTATTGCTCGCCGCTGGCGATGGAATATTCCTATGTTCTGGCGATCGAAAAGATGCTGAACATCGAAGTGCCGATCCGCGCGCAATATCTGCGCGTGTTGTTCGCCGAATTGACCCGCATCTGCAATCACATGCTCAATCTGGGCAGCCACGTGATGGACGTCGGTGCGATGACGCCGAATTTGTGGCTGTTTGAAATACGCGAAGACTGTCTGGTGTTTTTCGAACGCGCATCGGGTGCGCGGATGCACTCGGCGTGGTTCCGCCCTGGCGGGGTGCATCAGGATGTGCCGCTGAAGCTGTTGACCGACATCGCTGACTGGCTCGACACACGCCTGCCGCAACTGTTCGATGATGCGATGAGCCTCGTGGTTGATAACCGCATTTTCAAACAGCGTAACGTCGATATTGCGTTGGTGTCGAAAGAAGATGCGCTGGCCTGGGGTTTTTCCGGCCCGATGATCCGTGGTGCGGGTATCCCGTGGGATCTTCGCAAATCGCAGCCTTATGATGTTTATGACCGGATGGATTTCGACATTCCGGTCGTCACCAATTCGGATTGCTATGACCGGTTCATGGTGCGCGTGGAAGAAGTGCGCCAGTCGGCCCGGATCATGAAGCAGTGCCTCGCGCAAATGCCCGACGGCCCGATTGCTTCGACTGACCGTAAGGTATCACCGCCCAAGCGTGGCGAAATGAAGAGCTCGATGGAATCGCTGATCCATCATTTCAAGCTCTATACCGAAGGGTTCCACGTGCCCGCGGGCGAAGTCTACGTTGCGACCGAAAGCCCCAAGGGGGAATTTGGCGTCTATCTGGTCAGCGATGGCAGTAACAAGCCATACCGCTGCAAGATCCGCCCGACCGCGTTTTCGCATCTCCAGGCGATGGATTTCATGTGCAAGGGTCATATGTTGCCTGACGCCACTGCTATTCTGGGCGCGATCGATGTCGTGTTCGGGGAGTGTGACCGGTGACCGAAGCAATCCTGCGCCACGTGTCGATCATCGCCTGTTTGGCAGGCATGGCAACCGCGGTGGTGTTCTTTTTGGCAACGTGGCACGGCACGCCAACACCGCAATGGATGCCGATGCTGATAGCCTTGGTGGGCGGTTACGAATTGGTCCAATGGGGTCAATCGTTGTGGTTCAAGCGGGCAGGGCGTTAAACCATGATTTTTAGCAAGGACATTGTCTGAGATGGCCGACCGTCATCCCGAACCCGATTCGCCCGCGCTGCGTGCGCGATGGGGTCAATTTGCGTGGACCGTTGAAAATGCGGCCACAGCTATCGAGGTTGTTGCACGCTATCCCGCCGGGCGCCAGCGCAGCGCGGTGATGCCGTTGCTCGATCTGGCGCAACGCCAGGTGGGTGCTGAAGAAAACACGCAAGGCTGGCTGCCGCTGCCGGTAATCGAATATGTTGCCGCCTATCTCGACATGCCGGTGATGCGCGTGCTCGAAGTTGCGACGTTTTACATGATGTACAACATCGCGCCAATCGGTCGGTTCCATGTGCAAGTCTGCGGTACCACACCCTGCATGTTGCGCGGTTCGGATGACATCATGGCGGCATGCAAGGCCAAGGGCCTGAAAAAAGGTCATACTACAGCGGATGGCCTGTTCACGCTGACCGAAGTGGAATGCATGGGCAACTGCGCTTCGGCACCGATGGTTCAGATCAACGACGACAATTACGAAGATCTGACGGCTGACAGCATGACGCATATCCTTGACGAATTGGCTGCAGGGCGTCAGCCCAAGACGGGAACGCAATTGCCTGGCCGGCACACCGTTGAGCCGGTGGGCGCGCCGACCTCGCTCATGGCGATGGTCACGGAAAATCACGATTACCGAGGGGAGTGGTAAACCATGGCACTGCTCGACCGAGATCGCATCTTCACCAATGTCTATGGCTATCAGCCATGGAACCTGCCCGCGGCCCAGGCGCGTGGCGATTGGGACAATACCAAGGCGTTGCTTGAACGCGGACGCGACGCGATCATTCAGGAAATGAAGGATTCGGGGCTGCGCGGCCGTGGTGGCGCAGGTTTCCCGACCGGAATGAAATGGTCGTTCATGCCCAAGGAATCCAAGGACGGCCGTCCGAGCTTTCTGGTGATCAACGCCGACGAATCCGAACCCGGTTCGTGCAAGGACCGCGAGATCATACGCCATGATCCGCACAAGCTGATCGAAGGCGCGCTGGTCGCCGGTTTTGCGATGGGTG
>CAIPWG010000572.1 GCA_903868655.1 uncultured Sphingomonadales bacterium | reverse complement strand
GGCCGCCATATTTCGAACAACAACACGACGCGCGCATTGGGCCCATCGTTTAACGCTTCGTGATTGATTGAATCGTCGAAAATCAACGGCACGCCATCTTCCCAGATGCGTGTCTCGCTGCCAACGCGCAACCGGCATTGCGGCGCGGTACGGATCGGGATGTGGCAAATCAGGCGGCAATTCAGCATCCCGTGATGCGCTGCGATATGCGTTCCGGGCAACAGTCGGGACCAGATTGCGTTGGGTGCGCGTCCGGGGATCATCGGCATGGGGGCGTGTGCCAGCGCCGCCATTGTTGCGGGGCACTGCGCAGCATTTTCGGCTACAATTGCCCCGTCGCGCCAGAAATGAAACGCGCCCCAGGCCGGATTATCACGCAATGGGTTGTTCGCCGCCGGTCGCACTGCGGTCGTTTGCACATAGGGTGCAAACCCATCGCCGCGATCCCCCTCTGCCCCCGCCACCGCGCGCAATTCGGCCTGCATCGCGGGAACGAGGTCCAGCATGGGCTGAAGCCACGCAAACTCCGCTGGTTCATAAAACCGTTTCTGCGGCAATCCAGGGTAATAGAACACCGATGGCCGCTGCAGGTCGATCTCGCGCCGCCCCGCCAGCAGATCGACCGCTTCGCGCATAGCGGGCGACAACGACGGGCCGGCAGCAGCCTCCAGGTGTTCCAGATACGCCGCTTGTGTCGATGCCACAAACGCCGCGGCATGGGCCTTTAACGCAGCCAGTTCGGGCGGCGCACCGCCATAAGCTGCGTCCTGGTTGATCGCCGCTGTGTAAAAGCTTGATGCTGCACGTGGGTCGCCCCGCCGTTCGCGCAGCAGGCCTTTCATCAACAGGCCACCGATGTCGCGATGGTTCAGGGCCAGATGTCGGTCCATCGCTGCCTCTGCCGCATCAAGATGCCCCAGCGCCATTTCAGCATTGGCCAAGACCAACCATGGCATCTGGCCATCTGGCACACTGCCTACGACCGCATTCAGCAACGCCGCCGCTTGAGCAGGGTTGCGATTGGTCAGCGCGGTCAACGCCGCGTCGATGGTCTGCTCAAACTCGGACATCGCACTACCGTGCCCCGGAATTGTCGGTTTGAAAAGAGAACGCGTGTCGTTGCAGGCCCGCGCGATAAACACCACAGGCAGGTGATCGCCGTGGCAGGGGAAGCACTGACGGCAGCCGGGCGAACATGGCCACGATCCGGTGCTTTGGCAAACCCATGTCCCCACGCACAAGGTCAGCACCCGATAACGAGGTCCGCTGAGTCCGATGCCGTAGAAATGGTGCCCGGGGACGGGATCGAACCGCCGACACCGTGATTTTCAGTCACGTGCTCTACCAACTGAGCTACCCGGGCATCGCGTGGGCGGGTGCCAGATGGCGGCGCCTTCGCGATGGAAGCGCGCCTATGGCGAAGCGCGGGGAGCTTGTCCAGCCCCATCGTTACAGATTTTTCAAGCTGTCCCCGTGTTCCTAGATGCCGTGTTCCTCGGCATCGTCATCCTCCGGGCGGTCGGCTGGCTTGCCCGGAATGGCATAGCCATCGTCAAGCCAACGCATCAGATCGCGGTCGCGGCACCGCGACGAACAGAACGGGGCGTAATCGCTGCTGCGGGGTTTGCCGCAGATCGGGCAGGGGCGCGTGCGCGGGGCGGGCTCGGTCATGGTGTGATGGCCTGCGCGAAACCTGCGCCCAGGGCAAGCCGTTCGGACGGGTTGCGCCGAATTTCGCGTCCGCTTCGTCGGGCAAGCTCCGCTTCCAGCCCGGTATCAATCGCTTGCAGCACTGCGGGATGGGCGGTCAGCAATACCGCGCCTGGCTCGGCCACGCGCTCGGCTGTGCGCAGCAAGGCAAGCGCTGCGGCGCGCGCAGGTTGGAATGCCAGACGCGTTACCAACGATGGCCGTTCCAACCGGCTGATCAGTTGAACAAAGCCGAACCCGTTCATCCCGGTCCGTTCGCCCCTCCAGCGTTGCCCGATCAGCGCGGCCGCCAGCGCGTTGTCCACCGCTTGCCGTTCTGCACGGCCTTCCAGGCTTGGGAAATCGATCCCCACCGATCCGGCAATATCCAGCCGTGCCAGTGCCAGCGCAACCGCCGACGTTGCCGCCAGTGCAAGCACCTCCAGCGGCGGCGGGCCATCGATATCGATCAGCGTCATTGCCGGCGTTGGGCAGATGGTCAGCCGCCCGCTCGCAAAATCGATCACGCCCGTTGTTGCCTGTTCGATCACATCGGCCCAGCCGGCTTCATCGAGGCTGCGGTCGAGCATGCCAGCAATCCGCACAGGATGCCCGGTCTGCGCCAGAACTTCGGCCAGGGCGGGTGCGGGTGAGGGCGGCACGTCACCCGCGGGTCGGCACTGCGCCAGCTTGAACCGCCCGCGTTCGGCCATGACTGGGCGGGTGATCCGCACCATCAGCGACGCGCCATCGGTCAGCCCCGGGGGCAATCCATCGATCAGCGCGATCGTGCGATCGGGCAATTGCACTGCCCCATGTCGGGTGCCAGGGTGCCGATGCGCCAGCGATGCCGCAATCACCGCATCTGCCCGGATCGGTTCGCGCCAGCACAGCCGGGCGGCAACAATCGTATCGCCGTCGATCAGGGCCGCGCGATCTTCGCCGATCCCCTGTTCGATGCACCATTCAACCAAGGGTCATGCCCGCCGACAGCAACAACCGCCGCGTTTCATACAGCGGCAGACCCACCACACCCGAATGGCTGCCCGACAGCCACGTGCAAAAACCCTCTGCGCTGCCTTGAATGGCATAACCGCCTGCTTTGCCGTGCCATTCGCCACCGGCCAGATAGGTGTCGATCTCTTGCCGGGTCAGCCGTTTGAACCGCACGATCGTTTCGCTCAACGCTTCACGCAAAGTTCCGTCGGGGGTGATCACCGCAATGCCCGAAAACACCCGATGGCGACGCCCCGACAACAGGGTCAGGCACGCACGCGCGGTCGCTTCATCTTCGGCCTTGGGCAGAATGCGCGCGCCCACGCCCACCACCGTGTCGCCCGCCAGAATGATGGCATCGGGTCGCAGCGCTGCTGCTGCGCGCGCCTTTTCGGCGGCCAGCCGCGTGGCATGGTTGCGCGGGCGTTCGCCCCGCAACGGCGTTTCATCGATATCGGCAGGAACCACGGCATCGGGCACAACGCCGATGCGGGTCAGCAATTCGCGACGACGCGGGCTGGCCGAAGCCAGCAGGAACGGGGCGTCAGCCATGACGCGCCCCGATCAGAACTGGCCGGGGCCGCCGCGACCGGGCATGAAGCGATAGGTAATCCGCCCCTTGGTCAGGTCATAAGGCGTCAGTTCCACCAGTACTTCATCGCCGACCAGCACGCGAATGCGGTTCTTGCGCATCTTCCCGGCGGTGTGGCCCAGGATTTCGTGATCGTTTTCGAGGCGCACGCGGAACATCGCGTTGGGCAGCAGTTCGACCACTGAGCCGCGCATTTCCAGGAGTTCTTCTTTCGCCATCGGCGGGTTCGGCTGCCTTTTCCTGTCGCCAAGATCGGGTGGAGCACCCACTGGCGAATTGTGGTGAAAACTCGGTTCGATGTGCACGACCAAAAAGCCGCGCGCCGCGCCCTTAGCGTCAAAGGCGGCAAAAGGAAACCCCGCCCGCATTGCCACTGCGGCACATCCATGGCTGCCTGGTATCCACAAAGGGTGAATTTCCGATGGGCGACAAAATGTTACCAAAACGCCATTGCCCTCGGCGAAGTCTCTTCGAATGGCCCCCTTGGCCGTATCCCCGCCGCGCGGCATCATAAAAGAACCCATAATCTGTGAATCGTGTCCTGCCCCCCATGGCTGCGGTCATGCTGTTTCCCGTCATCGCCGCCGGTGTTGTGCCGTCCGGCGCAACGGCATTTGCGCAAGCCGTGCCGGCAGCAGAACAAGCGGTACCGCCAGCCGCACCTGCAAATCCGCCTGTTGCACCGGTCGCGGACGCGACTGGCGAAATGTCGGTCAATGGCGAGCAGATTCTCAAGGCCGATGCGC
>CAIPWG010000571.1 GCA_903868655.1 uncultured Sphingomonadales bacterium | reverse complement strand
GTAAATTAGTACAAGCATGGCGGGCTGAATGGACAGGAAACCGGGCGTAAATTTGTGGATGTGCGCATCAGCGAAGCGGCCGCACGCGAAAGCGATTTGCTCGCCTTTGAAATCGGTATCGAGAATGGTCATCCAGGAAGCGCCATGTGCGCCTACAATGTCGTCAACGGCGAACATGCCTGCGATAGTGACTGGCTGCTGAACACCGTGTTGAAACACGATTGGCATTGGGACGGCTTTGTCATGTCGGACTGGGGTGCGGTTCCTTCGATGGCAACGGCGTTGCATGGACTGGACCAGCAATCGGGCGTGCAACTCGATCCCGCCGTGTTTCTCGGCAAAACGCTGGGCGATGCGGCGGCCAGGGACAAAGCCGTGGCCAAGCATCTCGACGAGATGAATACGCGCGTGTTGACCGCGATCTATGCCAACGGTCTCGACAAATATCCTGCCAAGCCCGGCGGCACGATCGATTTCAAAGCCGATGGCGAAGTGGCGCTGGAAGCAGCCAAACAGGGTATTGTGCTGTTGAAAAACGAGGGTGCAATCCTGCCCTTGGCGGCCACGGCCAAGCGGATCGTGGTGATCGGCGGTTATGCCAGCAAAGGTGTGATGTCGGGCGCCGGATCGAGCCAGGTCCAGTCGAGCAGCGGGCCTGCGGTTTCGATCGCCGTGGGTGAAGACGGTCCGTTCGCCGCCTTGATGAACCGGGCATACCATCGCTCGTCTCCTTTGAAGGCGATCCGCGAGCTCGCGCCTGGGGCAACGGTGACGTATCGTGATGGCTATGAAGTCGCTGATGCGGTGATGCAGGCGAAAAAGGCCGATATAGTCATTGTGTTTGCCACCAAGTGGTCAACCGAGGGGCTCGATCAGGCCGATCTGGCGTTGCCCGAAGGTCAGGATACGCTGATCGCGGCGGTTGCTGCGGCCAATCCGCATACGGTTGTCGTGCTCGAAACCGGCAATCCGGTCACGATGCCCTGGCTCGGCTCAGTGCCTGCCGTGCTTGAGGCATGGTATCCCGGCGCACGCGGCGGCGATGCCATCGCCTCGGTGCTGTTTGGCCAGACCAACCCCTCTGGCCGCCTGCCGGTTACATTTCCGGCATCGACCAGTCAGTTGCCGCGGTCGGAAATTGATGGATACGCCACGCTTGAGCCGAATTTCGGCGGTGATGCGCCAAGCCCCGACACAAAACTTTCAACCAATTATGATATCGAAGGCTCAGACGTTGGTTATCGCTGGTTCGCACGGAAGAATGCCAAACCATTGTTTCCGTTTGGTTTTGGTCTCAGCTATACCAGTTTTGCCACAAGCGGTCTGAAGGTCGAGGGTTTGCATGCCAGCCTGGCGGTGGCCAACACGGGTGCCAAGCGTGGTGCCACCGTATCTCAGCTCTATCTGGTCAGTCGCAATGGCGCAGCCCGCCAACGCCTCGTAGGATTTCAGCGCACCGAGCTGGCACCCGGTGCAAAGCAAACGGTCAGCCTGACGATTGATCCCCGTTTGCTGGCAGACTGGAAAGACGGTGGCTGGTCACTGGCCGCCGGTGACTATGGTTTTGCACTGGGCGATGACGCGGCGCATCTTGGCGCAGTTGTGACGACGCACTTCGCTGCGCGTCATTGGAAGGATTGATCTGATGCGGAAAAGTGTGCTGCTGGCAGCCTTGATCCTGGCGCCATGGGGACAAATGGCTGTGGCGCAGCAAGCGCAAGTTGCCAGCGGCGCACTGCAAGGCGCCAGCGAAGACGGGGTGACTGTGTTCAAAGGCGTCCCTTATGCGGCAGCGCCAGTGGGGGAAAACCGATGGCGCGCGCCCCAACCGGTAGCCGGCTGGAGCGGAGTGCGCGCGGCGACCAGCTTTGGTCATGATTGCGCGCAGGCGCCTTTTCCACCGGATGCAGCGCCGATTGAAACGACGCCTGCCGAAGATTGTCTGTACCTCAATATCTGGAAACCGGTGACCGCGGCGCCTGGCGCCCGGTTGCCGGTGATGGTGTGGATTCACGGGGGTGGCTTCGTGAATGGCGGGACGAGCCCCGGGGTCTATTCGGGCGCCAGTTTCGCCCGCGACGGTGTCGTCTTTGTCAGCCTGAATTATCGGTTGGGACGGTTCGGGTTTTTCGCGCACCCGGGCCTTGCGGCCGAAGGAGTGGGCGGCAATTTCGGATTTCTGGATCAGATTGCAGCGCTCACATGGGTTCGGGCAAATGTCGCTGCGTTTGGTGGTGATCCCGCGCATGTGACGGTGTTTGGCGAAAGCGCAGGCGGGATGTCGGTGCATATGGTGTTGCAATCACCGTTGGCGCGTGGGCTGTTTGCACAGGCCATTGTTGAAAGCGGGGGCGGGCGGGCAGGCACGCTGCCCATGCCGACACTCGCGGGTGCGGCACTGGCCGGGGCCGCCTTCGCGCCGGGGCTGACCGCCGCACAGTTGCGTGCCTTGCCGGAATCGCGGGTGACGGGCGATCTCAGCATGATGACGATGGCAAAGGGTGGCTATTCCGGTCCGATCGTCGATGGCCGAACCATTCTGGGCAGCGCGTTGGAAGCGTCGGTATCGGGTATCGACGCGCCTGTGCCGGTGATGATTGGTACCAATTCCGCAGACGGATTTCCGTTCGTGACGGACAAAACGAAAATTCTGGCGGGTTTTGGCGCAGACGAGGCCAGGGCGCGTACGCTCTATGATCCAGCCGGGACGGCGTCTGGATTGGAACTCGCCGCCGCGACGAGTGCCGACCGCATGATGATTGAACCGGCACGCGCCATAACCCGCGCTTTGGCAAGCCGGCAGCCGGTGTGGATCTATCGCTTTGCCTATGGCGTCGGCACATATGCGTCCGCCCTTGGCGGAGCACCTCATGCCAGCGAGATTCCTTATGTGATGGACCGGCTGGCCGCACGCAAAGTGCAGCCGATGATCACCGCCGAACAGCCTGTTGCAACGCTCACCCACCGCTATTGGGTAAACTTTGCCAAATATGGCCGGCCCGATGCCACCCCGGATGTGCCGGCGTGGCATCGGGCCGTGGCCGGTGACATTACCGTACAGATTATCGATGCCGAGGGTGCGCACCACGGCGATGACCCTTACACCGCGCGGCTGGATTTCACCGAACATCGCGCTGGCAGCAATTGATCGGGCGGCGGGCAGACGGGGCGTGAAATGGCGCGACGTTCCGGGTTGGCTTGGCTTGTTGGCCGTGCTCGCTTGAGGTTAAGCGTCTCCGCCGCGCCGGGCAGTAATCATCGACAACGATTTTGGCGGTGATCCCATTGGGCTGGTTGCCTTTGGCACCTGTTGCTGACGCGGATCGACGCGGTGCGGGACCTGGTTGCAGGGGCAGGGATTGATCCTGGCCAAGCGCAAATATGCCTGCCGAGGTTGCTTCAGCGTGTGTCCAGCATGCAAAGGTGACATCGAATTCACTTGATTGCGCGGCAACTGCATTCATTCCTTTTTGCTCGATCTAAGGGCAGGACGGCATGGCACAGATAATGGTCGTTGAAGACGATGCTGAAACTGCAGCACTCATTTGTGCCGCGCTAAAAGCGGAACGACATGCGGTGGCGCATCTGACCGATGGTCGCAAAGCACTCGATCGGTTGTGTGCGGAACGTTTTGATGCAGTCACGGTTGATCGCATGCTGCCGGGCATTGATGGTTTGACACTCGTGGCGCGGATGCGTGCGCGACAAATTGCCACGCCTGTGCTGGTCATTTCGGCGCTGGGCGATGTCGATGAACGCATCGCGGGTTTGCGCGCAGGCGGTGACGATTATCTGGGCAAACCCTTTTCTCCGGCCGAAATGGTCACCGGATCGACGTCCTGTTACGCCGCAGCCGTGAATATCCGGGGGACGGCATTTTGCGTGCAGGGCCGCTTGTGCTTGATCTGGTCAAGCGCAAGGCATGGCTAGACGGCGAAACGCTGGATCTTGTGAACAAAGAATTTCGCCTTCTGGAATTCCTGGTTCGTCACGCCGGCCATATCGTGGCACGCCAAGTGATTTTCGAACAAGTCTGGGGATTGTATTTCGAAGCCAGTGACAACCTTATCAATGTTCACATCGCACGTCTGCGGCGCAAACTCGAGCGACCGGGTTGGCCGGCAATGATCGAAACGATCAAGGGCGAGGGTTATCGGCTGGCGGTCGTATGACCAGTCCGACACGGGTGCTGCGCCTGACCGACTTGCGTCATACGACTGCGTTCCGTTTAAGCGCCGGGCTCACCGGCATGTTCGCGCTGGCGATATGTGTGGTCTTGTGGATCGTCTATACCCAGACCACGTCCGAATTGATTGTGCGAACCGATCAAACGATCGAAACAAAGGCGCGGATGCTGGCGGCATCGACATCCGCGCCTGCCTTGGCCAGATCTGTTGCAGTGCTGCATGATCCAACCAGCAGGCTTGAAGGTATTGCCGTATTTGATGCTGGCGGCCGACGCCTCTTGGGCGATACCGGTCTGGCCCCGCCGTTTCCGCTCGGGCACATGTTTGAACGGCTCAACGGGCCGCGCGGGGCGCCGGTGCGGGCGCTCGCATTGCCTGCAGCCGAGGGACAGATTGTGGTGGTATCGCGCGATATTACCCCGGTGCTGGGACTGCGCGCGCGAATTTTGCAGATCATGGTGTTTAGCGGTGCCGGCGCAGTGACGGTTGCGTTGGGTGCGGGTTTGCTGCTCAGCTTGTGGCCATTGCGGCGTATCCGACGGCTTGAGGCCACTGCCTTGCGGATCGCCATGGGTGAACTCGATTTGCGCATCGCCATTGGGCCACGCGGCGACGAATTCGATATGGTTGCCATGATCATCAATACCATGGTGGAAGACATCGAACAGCTGCTGCGTCAGGTCAAAGGATCGACCGATGCCATTGCGCATGATCTGCGCACACCTTTGTCGCATGTGCGGACCAGAATCGAACGCATCGCGCTGCTGCCCGTGATCGCGCAGGATCCGGACGGCGAAGCGGCCACGTTGCTTACCGGCGCGCGGGACTTGCTCGATGCCGTACTTGCCCGGTTTCGCGCATTGCTGCGCATGTCCGAACTTGAGGTATCGCATCGCCAGGCACAATTTACCGTGTTCGATCCGGCCGCCATGATGATGGCCGTTGCCGAACTGTATGAGCCGTTGGCGGAAGAGCGTGGCCTTACTCTGGCGTGTTCCGGCGCCACTGGCATGGGCATACTCGGTGACGAAAGCCTGTTGTTCGAAGCGGTGAGCAATTTGGTGGAAAACGCCGTAAAATTCAGCCCGGCAGGTGGGCAAATCCAGCTCGGTGTCGACCAGAATGATCAGACCATTACGATGGTGGTGACAGATAGCGGACCCGGGATTTCGGTGGATGAGCGCGCGCATGTGCTTGGACGTTTCCAACGTGGGAGCGCTGGAGCCGATATTGGAACGAACGGGTCCGGTTTGGGGTTGAGCCTTGTTGCGGTCATCGTTGCTCTTCACGGTTTCACACTCAATCTCGATCCGGCAGGCGTCGGCTCATCGCCTGGCCTGGTCGCACGGATCAGCGCACCGCGCGTGACTGTCGCGCCTTGGGGCAGTCGGTGAATTTTTCTTTAGTTGCCGTGGGTGCACCAAGGCAGGCAGGGCCATTGACATGCTGAAACTGGTTCAACTTGCCCTGTCAAAGCCGACCACCTTCGTGGTCATGGCCATTCTGATCGTGCTGGGCGGAACTATCGCATGGGTCACAACACCCACCGACATCTTTCCCGATATCCGCGTGCCGGTAATCGCGGCCGTATGGCAATACAATGGCCTTAGTCCGCGCGACATGTCTGGCCGCGTGATCTATTATTACGAGCGGCAACTGACATCGACAGTCAATGATATCGATCATATCGAAAGCCAGTCGTATACCGGCATCGGCGTCGTCAAAGTGTTTTTTCGTCCGGGCGTCGACATCCGCACCGCCACTGCGCAAGTAGCCTCGGTGTCGCAAACAGTGCTTAAACAGATGCCGGCCGGGATGACGCCGCCGCTGATCCTCAATTACAGCGCCTCAACCGTGCCGATCCTGCAACTTGCGCTGTCGTCCAAAACGCTGTCCGAACAACAAATATTCGACATTGCGCAAAACCGCATCCGATCGTCGCTGGCAACTGTCCAAGGCGCGGCCATGCCGTCACCTTATGGCGGCCGGGTCAGGCAAATTCAGATCGATATCGATCCGCAGGCGCTGCAGGCCCGGCATTTGTCGGCCACGGACATCGGCACCGCGTTGGCCGCACAAAATCAGGTTGTGCCCGCAGGAACAGCGCGGATCGGGGCGTTCGAATACAATATTTCGCTCAACAACGCGCCCGAAGCGATCGATTCACTCAATGCGTTACCGATCAAGACGGTTGCCGGCAGCACGGTCCTGATGCGCGATGTTGCCTATGTGCACGATGGATCACCGCCGCAACAAAACGAAGTGCGCGTTGATGGCCAGCGTTCGGTGCTGATGACATTGCTCAAGACGGGTAACGCGTCGACCATTGCCATTGTCGATGATGCGCGTGCGCTGATCGCGCGGTTGCAATCAACTTTGCCCGACGGGTTGAAAATCGACTTGCTGTCGGACCAATCCTTGTTTGTGAAGGCGGCGATCAGTGGTGTCGTGCGCGAAGGCGTCATCGCGGCTGCATTGACCAGCCTCATGATCCTGCTGTTTCTGGGATCGTGGCGATCGACCGTGATCATCGCCACCTCGATCCCGCTGGCGATCCTGGCAGCTGTGGGCGGGCTGGCATTGTCAGGCGAAACGCTCAACATCATGACGCTGGGTGGATTGGCGTTGGCTGTCGGAATTTTGGTGGACGATGCCACGGTTACCATCGAAAATATCAATTGGCACCTTGAACAGGGCAAGACTGTCGAAGTCGCGATCATGGACGGTGCGCGTCAAATTGTGCAGCCAGCCTTCGTCTCGCTGCTGTGCATTTGCATCGCATTTGTGCCGATGTTTTTCCTTGGCGGCGTGCCGGGGTTCCTGTTCACCCCGATGGCAAAATCCGTGGTGTTTGCCATGATCGCCTCGTTCGCGCTGTCGCGCACACTGGTGCCGACAATGGCCAATTGGTTGCTGCGCGAACACCCGCCAGTCCAGACCGCAGCGATGCTGATCAGTCATGACGCGATGACGGGGCACGCTGGGTCGCACAATGTTCTGCGTCGTTTTCAACACGGCTTCGAACAGCGGTTCGAAGCGTTTCGCACCTGGTACGTCGGGGTGCTGTCGCTTGCGTTGGCCCATCGCCGGGCGTTCGTGGTCGGGTTTATGATAGCGGTGCTTGCCAGCTTTGCTCTGGTGCCGTTTCTGGGTCGCGATTTTTTCCCGACGGTGGATTCGGGCCAGATCAGCATTCACGTTCGCGCGCCCACCGGCACCAAGCTGGAAGAGACCGCAGCGCTGTTTGACGAAATCGAGCAACGTATCCGCAAAGACCTTCCGGACGCCGAAACCGGTTCGATTATCGACAACATCGGAATGACCGTGTCGGGGATCAACATGGCGTATTCCAACAGCGGTGGGATCGGCCCGCAAGACGGCGACATTCTGGTCACCCTGAAAGAAGGGCATCGCCCCACGGCGGACTATGTACGCCAACTGCGCGACGATTTGCCGCGTGCGTTTGCGGGCAGCACATTTGCGTTTCTGCCAGCAGATATCGTCAGTCAAATCCTGAATTTCGGCGCGCCTGCCCCCATCGACGTCATCGTTTCGGGCCCTGATGTTGCCGCCAACGAAGCCTATGCCGATCATGTGATGGCCCGCCTGAAGCATATTGCCGGGCTCGCTGACGTGCGGGTTCAGCAGCCGAGCAATTATCCGGAGTTGAAGGTGAACGTCGACCGGTCGCTGGCCAATCGGGTCGGCATCACCGAAAACGATGTAACCCGCGCGCTGTCGGTCAATCTGGCGGGCAGTTTTCAGCTTGCGCCGACGTTTTGGCTCAATCCGAAAAACGGCGTATCCTATCCGATCGTCGTGCAGGCACCTGAATACCGCAGCGACAGCATGAACGCGCTTGCCAATGTTCCAGTCACCGGCAGTGGCGCAGATACGTTCCAAACTGTCGGCGGCCTGAGCGAAATCCATGAAAGCCGTTCCGCCGCTGTGGTAAGCCACTATGCCATTGCGCCTGCCATCGATATTTACGCAACGCCGCAGGGCCGCGATCTGGGCGCGGTGGCGAACGATATTCAGCGCGCGATCGACGACACCAAGACCGCGCTGCCGAAGGGCGCGACTGTCAGTTTGCGCGGCCAGGTGCAGACGATGAATTCGGCGTTTGCCGGGCTTATTCTTGGTCTGGGTGGTGCGATTGTGCTGATCTATTTGCTGATCGTGGTCAATTTCCAAAGCTGGATCGACCCTTTCGTGATTATCACCGCATTGCCTGCGGCACTGGCAGGGATTGTGTGGATGCTGTTTGGCACGCACACCACGCTGTCAGTCCCGGCACTGACCGGGGCGATCATGTGCATGGGCGTTGCGACCGCCAATTCGGTGCTGGTGATCACGTTTGCCCGCGAACGGCTGGATGCAACAGGCGATGCGATGCGGGCTGCGCTGGAGGCGGGCGCAACACGTTTCCGACCTGTGCTGATGACTGCCTTGGCCATGATCATCGGCATGGCACCAATGGCGCTCGGGCTTGGTGAAGGCGGCGAACAAAATGCGCCGCTTGGCCGGGCGGTGATCGGCGGCTTGTTCTTTGCCACAATTGCCACGCTGGTGTTCGTGCCTGTGGTGTTCAGCCTGGCCCACCGCCGGCAGCCCGGCGGCGTTGCGGCCGATGGCGCACCTATTCAGAAGGAAGCTCAACATGTCTGATCCCCATGGTCTGCCCACAGGCGATGGCACGCCGCCGCGGGGTCTGGCGAGCGTGGGGGTTGTGGCCGGCGTTTTGGCCGCGCTGGTGATCGGTGGGGGCATTTATGTGCGGTTGCGCGATGGGCGCGCGGCGCAAGTGTCTTCGGACCGCACAGCGGCGCCAAGTGTCCACCTGATCACACCGACGACGTCGGGCACAGCCAATGAACTGGTGCTGCCAGGCACCATGCAGGCCTGGTTTACGGCGCATATCTATGCCCGTGTCGGCGGCTATGTCCGCGTCTGGAACAAGGACATTGGGGCCGATGTTGGGCAAAACGCCGCGTTGGCGGTGATCGATACGCCCGAACTCGATCAACAGATCATTCAGGCGCGTGCGACCCTTGACCGTGTCCGCGCCGAGGCGACCCTGGCCCGCTCAACCGCCGCACGCTGGAACGACCTGCTGAACAGCAAAGCAGTATCGGTGCAGGAAACAGACGAAAAGAATGCCGAGGCCAAAACACATGCAGCCGCCGTTGTAGAGGCGTCGGCGGCACTCGGTCGTCTGCTGGCCATGAAGGGTTATGCGACAATTCGCGCCCCCTTTGCCGGGCTGGTGACCCAGCGCAATGCCGATATCGGAGATCTGGTGGGGCCGGGGGCGAGCAATCAGACACCGATGTTCACGATGGCTGACGAGCGCCGTATCCGTGTCTATGTCAATGTACCGCAACAATATTCAGCCGCCATGCACACCGGCCTGACCGCCACGCTGAAATTACCCGACTACCCTGATCAGACCTTCTCGGCGACTTTGACAGACCAGTCGTTTGCGATCGATCAGCACAGCGGGTCGCTGCAAGTGCAACTGAAGACCGACAACCCGGGGCTCAAGCTGAAACCGGGTGGTTATGCCGAAGTGCATTTTTCCATGCCGGGTGCGGGCCAGCGGCTGATTGTACCATCGGGTGCGCTGGTGCTGCGCGACCATGGCAGCCAAGTTGCGACGGTAACCCCGCAAGGACAAATCCACCTCATACCGATCACCATCGGCCGCGATCTGGGTGGTCGGGTCGAAATCAACTCCGGCTTGACACCGGGCACCAAAATCATCGCCAATCCACCGGATTCGATCAGCGAAGGCGAAGCCGTGCTGGTCGATACGAAACGGGCAGTGGTCGGCCATGATTGACATGCACAGGCATTGGCCTCTCGCCGGTGTGTTTTTGCTGCTGGCAGGGTGCGCGGGCGCACCCGATTATCACCCGGCCAGTGTCTATCCGTCCAAAATTGCTGCGGAACAGTCCTTCCGTGAAAACGGTGCCTGGGCGCAAGCCACCACGCCGGCGACCAGCGACTGGTGGCAAGCACTCGGTGATCCCCGATTGGACGCGCTAGAAGCGCGCCTGGTTGGTGAAAACCCTACTTTGGCCGTAGCTTTTGCGCGCAGCGAAGAGGCGCGTCAGGCTTTGCGCGTGGCTCAGTCCGATGCGCTGCCAACGATTGGTGCAGCATCTGCGCTGGGTGTCGCTCGCCAGTCCGATCAGCGGCCTTTGCGCAGTGCAAACCAGCCGGTCTATTATGGCAACAACATCGCCGGGCTGGGCGCGAGTTACGAAGTCGATCTTTGGGGGCGTGTCAAAGACTCGATCGCAGCTGGACGCGCCAATGCGATGGCAAGCGAAGACGATGCCGCTGCCATCCGGCTCAGCCTTCAGGCACAACTGGCGACGACTTATATCGTGTTGCGCGGGCTCGATGCCGAAGCCGACCTGCTGAAGCGCACGATAGCCGTTTATGCCGAGGCCAATGCGGTGGTCAGCAATCGCTTTGCAGGCGGCGTGGCAACGGGAATTGATACCGGTCGGGCCGGCGCTCAACTGGCCGAT
>CAIPWG010000570.1 GCA_903868655.1 uncultured Sphingomonadales bacterium | reverse complement strand
CGCTGAAGTCTTTGCAACGGGTTGCGCAGCGCGTGCTGACACCGATCCTGAAACTTTTTTACGCGTCAGCAAACCGATCGGTTGTTGGTCGGATTTTCTATCTATAATTATGATAATTATAGGTTTTTTGGAAACGTCGCACCATCGGTGCGGCGTTCTTGCCGCATCGGGAGGATCGAAAATTTACGCGTGTTTTCATGCGCAAACCCTGTTTGTCGGCAAGCTGCCGGCGCATAAATCAACACGTTAGGCAGGGTTGGATTGTAACTCCAAGGTCACAAATGGGTGCGAGCGGGACCTCGGCAGATGCGCGGGAAGTCGACCTGGTCGGCGCGCGCAGACAACGCTGATTTGCAGGGGCCTTTATGACACACAAATCCTTCAAGCTGCTTTCCGTATCGGTCGTGGCCTTGTGCCTGTGGGCTCCTCAGTCTGCCTGGGCGGCCGAACCCGAACCGGCCGACAAAGACCAGAGCATTGTCGTCACTGCCTCGCGCCAGGAAGACATTTCCCGCCAGACGCAAAAGATCGCGCCGGTCCTGGTCAACATCCAGTCGATCGAAACGATCAAGAAATATCCCGATTTCAACGCAGCCGAAGCGCTGGGCCGAATTCCGGGCGTGTCATTGTCCACCGACACCGGCGAAGGCCGCTTCGTCAACATTCGCGGGATCGACTCCAACCTGAACGGTGCGACTTATGGTGGCGTAGTCATGGTCGGCACCCATCCGGCCAACACCGTAGCATCGGGCACTGGCCGTGCAGTGGAATTCGACACCGTACCAACCGGCGCGATCGATGGCCTGGTGGTCTACAAGACGCTTTCGCCCGACCGCGAAGCCGAAGGTCTGGGCGGGCAGATCGATATTACCCCGCGCACCGCCAAGGACGTGACAAAGCCGTTCGTGGAAATGGAACTGGGCGCAGGGTACGAACCCGAGCACAAGCGTGCCGGACCCTACACCGCCAGCATCGCCGCGGGTGCCAAGCTCGGCGACCTGTCATTCGTGTTTACCGCATCGCGCAAAGATGACCGCCGCGCAATCGATGACTTGGAACCCAGCTACACGTCATCCACCGGGCGGGATTTCGATCGTGTTGATTTCCGCCACTATGATTACAGCCGCCGTCGCTTTGGTTATGGTGGGGAACTCGATTACGCACCCAGCAACGATCACAAGTATTATGCGCGCCTGAACATCGCCGGCTATACCGAAGGCCAGTACAAACAGCACTTCTACGCGCAATTTGATGGCAATCCATCGGCCCCCAATGCCAATGGTTTTCTAACCGACGGTTTTCAGCCGCAAGTCGACGCTGTGAACACCCAGGAAACGTTCCGCAACACGCTGGGCGCCATCGGTGGTGAAGACCATTTCGGCGATCTCGTGATCGATTACCGCGCCAGCTTTGTGCAGGGCACTTACAATCAGGACTACTATACTGAAGCGCGGTTCTATGGCGCGGACATTTACACCGGTACTTACAACAACAGCAACCCGAACCGGTATTATTTCAATCTGTTCAAAGACGCTGCGCTGACCATTCCGTTCAAGTCGTATGATGCCACGCAGTACGGCGGTGCCAACGGCAAGGTCAATCTGACGTCCTACGGCGAACATGACAACGATCACGAATATGCCGGTGTGTTCAACGCCCGCTATCCGCTTGATCTGTTTGGCGGCGATGGCCAGATCAAGGCTGGCGTGAGCGTCCGCCGCCGTACCAAGAGCGTTGACGATTTCGGCGGTGGCCAAAAGTTTGCCCAAGGATCGAGCATTGTCCTGTCCGATTATGCGACCAGCTCGCCGCAGCCAAATAACTACTATTTCGGCCGCTATCCCAGCGCTCCGGTCATCAATCTTGGCGCTATCAGAAACCTGGTGAACCAGTATGTCCCAACGCTGACCCCGACTCTCAGCCGGGATTACCGCGACAAGGAAAACGTGACCGCTGGCTACCTGATGTACACGGGCGAGTTTGGCAAAATGAACGTCCTGACCGGCGTGCGTATCGAAGCGACCGATGCGACATATGGCAATTACCTGACCACGACCGATGCCGCGGGCAATTCGACAACCGCCTTTGTCAACAACGGCAAAAAATACACCAATGTGTTCCCCACGCTGCAATTGAAATATGAATTCAGCAACAATCTGCAGCTGCGCGCAACGTATTCCACCGGGATCGCCCGCCCCGGTT
>CAIPWG010000569.1 GCA_903868655.1 uncultured Sphingomonadales bacterium | reverse complement strand
GCGCCAATTCGGGTCCCGCGCGTCGACGGTTTCCCGAAGATGGCCGCTGGGCCACGCCTGATGGCCGGGCGATGCATGCCGAAGATTGGCATAGCGAAACCGGCTTTGTCTGGACAGATTCCAAGGGTTGCGGGTTTGAAATCGATCGCACACAGATTTTGGTCAGCGTGCGGCGTCCCACTGAAACAACGGCTTGGACGGATTGAGCGCGGCCGGGTCCGGGGGTTGGCGATCGACCACGGCAGATGGGGCCAACTGGCGCAAGACATCAAGCCCGAACGACCATTCGCCCAGACCCGATCGCGCATTGGCATGGCCAATCGCCCCGGCATCGACAAATTGTGCGCCCCATGTCCGCGCCACACGACGCACCTGGGTTATTGTGGCATAAGGGTCGTCGCGGCTGGCCACCACGATCGACGGAAACGGCAACGGCTTCGTCGGCAGCGGAGCAAATCGGGTCAGCCGCCGATCAACCGGACTTTCCTCGACATCGGGTGGTGCCACCAGCAAAGCGCCCACCACGCACGACAAATCGGCAATGCGCACCGCCGCATGGAACGCCGCTTCGTATTCGGCCCACCAAGCGACGACATGGCAACCAAGCGCATGCGCGACCAGCACCACCGGGCGCTCGGCTCGCCCGATCGCCAGCGCCAGCTTGCCCACCCAGATGTTGCGATGAGGATCATCCCATAGCCCCAGATCGACCCGCCGCGCGCGTGGCAACGCGTGCTCCCAGATCGACTGCCAATGCCCGGGCCCACTGTTGTGCAAACCCGGCACCAGCAGGATATCGGGCAAATTTGGATCGGCGGGCGGAGGGGAACATGAACGGTCGAAGTCGGGGTTGGCCATGGCAATGCCTTCCATCAGGAACAGCGCAACAAACATCGGACAAACCGCGCGATCGGGTCGTTGGTCAGGTCGCCATCACATCCGGCAGACTATCGACTCGGGCGATGTTCGACCCGCACCAAAAAAGATATCTCAAGTTTTGCAGTAGACAACCACACTGCGCCAGACCGAAGCCCGCTTGAGCCGACAGGTTGGAGCGTGGATTCATATTTTCATTGCAATGCCCGATGGGTTAAGTCAGTCCCGCCACCGGACCCGCATGTCATGAACGCCCCACTCCCTCCGCCTGCCGGGCGCCCTGCCCGCGCCGATACCGCCGCACGCCGCCTGCTGGTATCGATCCACGACGTATCGCCCCGCTCCGAAGCGGCGGTCGATGCGCTGGCCGAACGGTTGTCACGCCACCTTGGCGAGGCGAAGTTTGCCATGCTGGTGATCCCCGACCATTGGCGAGAAGCGCCGATTGCCGGAAACGCCGCGTTTCATGCGCGACTGCGCCATTGGGCCGATCAAGGCATCGAAATGTTTCTGCACGGCTGGTGCCACCGTGACGAGACCCCCGCGACCCGCGGGCTGGCGGGCATCAAGGGCAAGCACATGACCGCGGGCGAGGGTGAATTCCTCAATCTGTCGCGCGACATGGCAACCATGCGGATGCGCGAGGGCAAAGCCCTGCTTGAAGACATTCTTGGCAATCCGGTTGCGGGTTTTATCGCGCCTGCGTGGCTCTATGGTCCCGGCGCGCTTGATGCGCTGGGTGATGTTGGCTTTGCCCTGGCCGAAGATCACATGAAAGTCTGGTCGCCCACCACCGGCAAAGTGCTGACGCGCGGGCCGGTCGTGACCTGGGCCAGCCGCAGCCCTGGACGCATTCGGTCATCGCTGTGGTTTGCCGGGCTGGCACGGCGCGCCTTGCCGATCATGCCCACTCTGCGCGTTGCAGTGCACCCTGGCGATGTCACGGTGCCTGCGCTGCTGAGTTCGATTGATGCCACGCTGGCGCGGTTTGCCACCACGCATCAACCGGCGCGCTATGCGGGTTTGCTGGCCGGATGACGCACCTGCACACAGTTCTTGCGCAAGGCGACTGGACCAGCGGCCTCAAGCTGCCTAAACGCCATGCCGTGAACGACCTTATCCAG
This sequence comes from uncultured Sphingomonadales bacterium, assembly GCA_903868655.1. Taxonomy (GTDB): domain Bacteria; phylum Pseudomonadota; class Alphaproteobacteria; order Sphingomonadales; family Sphingomonadaceae; genus Novosphingobium. The sequence goes on along the minus strand of CAIPWG010000569.1, from coordinate 1,950 downwards.
ACAGATCAGCGCACGCGTGCGACCGGCGTTACGCCGGCCAGTGGATCATTCACCGCACAACGCCGGGCCGTGGAGCGCAGTCCGATATGACCGAGCCTGCTGCTACAGACCAAATGCCCGCTGCGCTGCCACAGTCGAACCCGGTATCGGGTTGGCGCCGGCTGGGTGCGTTTGTTGGACCGGCTATTTCCATCGGCATTCTGGCCGGCGCCTTGTGGCAGGTTCATGCGTTTGATTGGCACCGGCTGATTGCACTTATTCCGACATCCCCGCTGATCTGGCTGGTGCTGGGCGTAAATTACCTCAGCGGCCCCGTCGGCGATTGGGTCATTTTCCGGAGACTTTGGAAGATTCCTGTCGAAGGTATTTTTCCGTTGATCAAGAAGATGATCGGCAACCAGATTTTGCTGAGCTACGTCGGCGAGGTATATTTTTACGACTGGGCACGCCGTCACGTGAAAATGGACGGGTCGCCATTCGGCGCGGTGAAAGACGTAGCGATTCTGTCGGCAATAGCTGGCTATGCGATGACTTTGATCATGCTGATGGTGGCCTGGCCTTATGTCCAGAAGTTCGGCTTTGGCATCAATGGTGCAGAATTGCAGTGGTCAATCGCGATCATGCTGGGCACCGGACTGGCCATCACCGTCTTTCGCAATCGGTTGCTCAGCCTGCCCCATGCCGATCTGCTGTTTGTGCTGAGCGTGCACATGGTGCGCCTGTTGGTCAACACCGTGCTGACCGCCGTATTGTGGAGCCTGATGCTGCCAGCCGTGCCGCTGTCGTCATGGTTGATCCTGTCGACCGGACGTTTGCTGGTCACGCGTCTGCCGCTGATCCCCAACCAGGAAATCGCATTTGCCGGGGCCTTGGCGCTGCTTGGCGGACCGGTGGATCAAACGCACGAGATGATCACGGTTATTGCCCTGTTCATCACCGCGATTCATATAGCGGTGTTTGTAGCGATGTTGCTGCTCGATCTCGCGCAAAGGGAACGCAACGCATGATCCGTCCGCTGCTGCTGGCAGCCGTTCTGCCCATGATGACCGCTGCCTATATCCCGTCGAGCCCAGTGCTTGGCACCGTTGAAGCACAATGTCGTCCTGGCGAAACCGGCCCGGCCTTGATGGTCGAAGTGGTTGGTCTGAAAGACCACATCGGAAAACTGAAAGTTGAGGTCTATCCCGGCGTTGACGGTGACTGGCTACAAGACGACAACAAGTTGCTGATGGCTGGCAAGACCTTTCGCCGAGTCGAAGGCAGCGTGCCAGCCGAGCACAATCCCCGCATTTGCGTGCGGCTGCCCGGCCCCGGCCGGGTCGGACTGCTGGTGCTGCATGACCGCGATTCGAACCATCGTTTCAACTATCAGCGCGACGGCATCGGGTTTTCGCGCAACCCCAGCCTGGGCTTGTCGCAGCCAAGTGCCGACAGCGTGGCGATCACTGTCGGTCCCGGGGTGACTCCGGTGCGTGTGGTGATGAATTACCGCAACGGATTGCTGTCGTTCGGCCCGATCAAGGGGACCCGATGAAGCTCGTCGATGTCTGCGCGTTTTACGCCCCGAAAGGTGGCGGTGTGCGCACGTATATCGACCGCAAGCTCAAAGCCGGCGCTGCTTTGGGTCATGAAGTCGTGGTCATTGCTCCGGGCGTGCGCGATGAAATCGAAGAACGTGGCTCCGGTGCACGAATTGTATGGCTAAAATCGACGGTCTTTCCACTCGATTTCAACTATCGCTATTTCAGCGATGTACCTGCGCTTTATGCTGCGCTTGACCGCGAACAGCCCGATTTTGTCGAGGCTTCGTCGCCATGGCGCAGCGCCAGCATCATTGCCGAATGGCCTGGCAAAGCACCGCGCGCGTTGATCATGCACGCCGATCCCTTATCTGCATATGCCTATCGCTGGTTCGACCCACTGGCCACGCGCGACACCATCAACGGCCTG
>CAIPWG010000568.1 GCA_903868655.1 uncultured Sphingomonadales bacterium | reverse complement strand
TATCCCAATGCGGGGCTGCCCAACGAATTGGGCGAATATGACGAGGCGCCGCCAACGACCGCTGCGCTGGTTGGTGAATGGGCCGAGCATGGTCAGGTCAATGTCCTGGGTGGATGTTGCGGATCGACGCCCGATCACATTGCGGCGATGGTTAAAGCAGTGTCGGGGCTGCCCCCACGCGCGCTTGGCGATATATCGGTGGCTACGCGGCTGGCCGGGCTTGAACCTTTCATAATGGCATCATGATGACCGAACAGACTGCCCCTACATCCGCCGCATCGCGCTTCGTCAATGTTGGCGAACGTACCAATGTCACCGGGTCTGCCGCATTCAAAAAACTGATCATGGCCGGCGACTATGCCAAGGCGGTGGATGTCGCGCGCCAGCAAGTCGAAAATGGCGCGCAGATTATCGACGTCAACATGGACGAAGGCCTGCTCGACGCAGAGCTGGCAATGACCACCTTTCTGAAGCTGATCACCGCGGAGCCCGATATTGCACGGGTGCCGGTGATGATCGACAGTTCGAAATGGTCGGTGATCGAGGCGGGACTGAAATGCGTTTCAGGCAAGCCGATTGTCAATTCGATCTCGTTGAAAGAAGGCGAAGAGGCCTTTTTGATTCACGCGCGCAAGTGCCTCAATTATGGCGCTGCGGTCGTGGTGATGGCTTTTGACGAAGCCGGGCAGGCCGACACCCGTGAACGCAAGGTGTCGATATGCCAGCGCGCTTATGCGCTGCTGACCGGGATTGGCTTCCCGCCTGAAGACATCGTGTTCGATCCCAATGTGTTTGCCGTCGCAACCGGGATCGAAGAACACGATCGTTATGCGCTCGATTTCATCGAGGCGACGCGCGAAATCCGCGAAACCTGCCCGCATGTCCACATTTCAGGCGGCCTGTCGAACCTGAGCTTCAGCTTTCGTGGCAATGAAACCGTGCGTCGTGCGATGCATTCGGTGTTTCTGTTCCACGCCATTCCGGCCGGGATGGACATGGCGATTGTCAACGCCGGGCAACTCGACATCTATGACGCGATCGATCCGGTGCTGCGTGATGCATGCGAAGATGTGCTGTTGATGCGCCGTCCTGACGCGACCGAACGCCTGATCGAACTGGCCGAAAGCTTCAAGGGTCGCGATCAGGTCGCCGAAAAGGCGGCCGAAGAATGGCGTGGCTGGGACGTTGTCCGGCGGCTGGAACATGCGCTCGTCAAAGGCATCGACGCCCATATTGTCGAAGACACCGAAGAAGCCCGCCTGCTGCATGCTCGCCCGATCGAAGTGATCGAAGGCCCGCTGATGGCCGGGATGAACACGGTGGGCGACTTGTTCGGCGCGGGCAAAATGTTCCTGCCGCAAGTGGTCAAATCGGCGCGGGTGATGAAAAAAGCGGTCGCGCACCTGATCCCTTATATCGAAGCACAGAAAGAGCCGGGCGCGCGTGCAAAAGGCCGCATCATCATGGCCACGGTCAAAGGCGATGTGCACGATATCGGCAAGAACATCGTCGG
>CAIPWG010000567.1 GCA_903868655.1 uncultured Sphingomonadales bacterium | reverse complement strand
CACCCGGTGTTGTTCCCACAAGCCGCCACCGCCGCGAAATGTATCGATACCGCTTTCGGCAGAAATGCCCGCGCCGGTCAGGATAACGATCGAGTGAGGTCTGGTCATGATCATATCATGCCGCGCTCCGGCATGTTTGGCCATGGCCCGGCGGGGAAACGCGGCTTGCGCACGCGTGCAGCAACGCTCAAAAGACGCCACGGCAAATGCGGGGACACAATGACCAAGATTGGTATCATCGGCAGCGCGGGGCGCATGGGTCAGGCGCTCCAGGCCGCGATCGTGGCTGCCGGCCATGGCTATGCCGGAGGTATCGACAAAGATGGCGATCCAGCGGCGCTGGCGGAATGCAGCGATGTGCTGGTCGATTTCTCGGCCCCGGCTGCGCTTGAACGCAATCTGGATGCCGCGGCGGCGGCCGGCATTCCCATGGTGGTGGGGACCACCGGTCTCGAAGAACGCCACCACTGGCTGATCGATGCCGCAACCGTGTCGATCCCCGTGTTGCAGACCGGGAACACCAGCCTTGGTGTCACGCTGCTCGCACATCTGGTGCGCGAAGCAGCCCAGCGGCTAGGGCCCGACTGGGATATCGAAATTGTCGAAACGCATCACCGCATGAAAGTCGATGCGCCCTCGGGCACCGCACTTTTGTTGGGCGAGGCGGCGGCCTGCGGAAGGCGGGAAGATTTGCGTGCAGTCGCTGAACGCGGGCGTGATGGGGTGACCGGTGCGCGTGCCCCCGGCGCGATCGGTTTCGCCAGTTTGCGCGGCGGCAGCGTGGCGGGCGACCATGCAGTGCATTTCCTGGCGGACAACGAACGGCTGACTTTGTCACATATGGCGGAAAACCGGGCAATTTTCGCGCGTGGTGCTGTGCGTGCGGCGCAGTGGCTGCTGGGCCGCGAGCCCGGGCGCTACACTATGGAGCAGGTACTCGATCTTTGACCCGCGATCAGATCTTCGAATTCTTTCGCCGTCTGGCCGAAGCCAATCCGGCGCCCGAAACCGAACTGGCGTATGGCAACACCTACCAGTTGCTGGTGGCGGTGACGATGTCCGCACAATCGACCGATGTCGGGGTGAACAAGGCGACCAAGCGTCTGTTTGAATTGGTCCAGACGCCCGCGCAGATGGTCGCGCTGGGAGAAGCGGGGCTGAAAGAGCACATCAAGACGATCGGCCTGTTCAACGCCAAAGCCAAAAACGTGATTGTGCTTTCGGAAATGTTGATCCGCGATCATGGCGGCGAAGTGCCCGCCGACCGCGACGCGCTGACCGCGCTGCCCGGTGTGGGACGCAAAACCGCCAATGTCGTGCTCAATACCGCGTTTGGTGCTGAAACATTTGCGGTCGACACGCATATCTTCCGCGTGTGCAACCGCACCGGCATGGCCAAAGGCAAGACGCCCGAGGCGGTCGAAAAAGGGCTCGACAAGAAAGTGCCGGCGCCGTTTCGGCTGGGTGCGCACCACTGGCTGATTCTGCACGGGCGCTATGTGTGCAAGGCGCGCAAGCCCGAATGTTGGCACTGTGGCGTGATCGACTTGTGCCGGTACAAAGCCAAAGTCATGGATGCCGAAGCCAAGCCTGCTCCGAAAAAGCCGGCGCGCAAGCCGAAGATTTTAGCATCCCCGCCGAAGGGACAATAGGACGGAGAGGTTGAACGGCTTTGCGCAACCTGATGTCAGCCCAGGTGCAGCCCTTTGCGGCCGTGATCGGGTGTGTCGTGCGGTGCCACTGCCAATGGCAGGTCGGGATCGAGCGGTGGCTGCAACATGCCTTCCCAATGGGTGATCACAACGGTTGCCACTGCATTGCCCACGACATTGGTGGCGGTGCGGCCCATATCGAGGAAAGTATCGACCCCGAGCAGAAGCGCGATCCCTTCGATCGGCAGGCCAAATTGGGTCAGCGTGGCGGCGATCACCACCAGACTGGCGCGGGGCACGCCGGCTATGCCTTTGGATGTGATCATCAGTGTCAGCAACATGGCCAGTTGCTGACCGGCGGACAGGGGAATGTTGTAAGCCTGCGCAATGAACATCGTTGCAAAGCTGGTGTACATCATCGAACCGTCGAGATTGAACGAATAGCCAAGCGGCAGGACAAATCCCGAAATGCGGCGCGGTACGCCGAACCGGTCCAGCGCGTCGAACAGTCTCGGCAGTGCCGATTCCGAACTCGCGGTCGAATAGGCCAGCAGCAGCGGCTCGCGCACATAACGCGCCAACAGCCACACGCGGCGCCCGACAAACAGGCTGGCGACCAAAAACAGCAAGAGCCAGAACAGCGCCAGCCCGCCGTAAAATTCGGCAACAAACGCCCCATACGTCACGATAATGCCGAGGCCTCGCGTTGCGATCACACTGGCCAGTGCGCCAAACACCGCGAACGGTGCGGCACGCATGACATAGCTGGTCATGGTCAGCATCATCGCCACGAGCGATTCGGTCGCACGCACCAAAGGCGCGCCCGCTTCGCCAAGTGCAGACAGCGCAACCCCGGCGAACAGAGCGAACACCAGAATTTGCAGAACATTGTTTTGGGCCATCGCGTCGAGCACACTGACCGGCACGATTTCCAGCACGAAATGGCGAAACGTGAAATCGCCCGTCGAGAGCGCACCCACGGGTGTGGCCGCAACAAAGTGCAGGCCGTGGCCCGGCTGAAACAGATTGACGAGCAGCAGGCCGAGCCCGATCGAGGTCAGGCTGGCGCAGACAAACCAGCCGAGTGCGCGTCCGCCGATGCGGCCCAGCGCACTGCTGTCGCCCATCGCGGCAATTCCGGTAACCAGCGTTCCCAGGATCAGCGGTGCAATGATCATCTTGATCAGCCGTAGAAACACTTCGGGTAGCAACTTGAGCAAATCGGCTGTGGTAGCCAGCGTCTTGCTGTCGGCGGGAAAGCCAGCGTGCAAGGCCGCACCCAGCGCAATACCGGCGATCATGCCAACCACGATCCACAAAGTCAGGCGTTGTGCCACGTTGTCATGCTCCTGCGTAATGTCTCGGCCCGTGTGATCACCCGCATTGCGCGCGATGCAACAGCTTTTGATCAGCCAGAACGGCGGCCATCATCGCTTCGACCACCGGCACGCCACGGATGCCGACACAAGGGTCATGGCGACCCTTGGTGAACAAGTCGGTGGCCTCGCCTTCGCGGGTGATCGTCGGCATCGCGGTCAGGATGGATGATGTCGGCTTGAACGCTACGCGCACCACCACCGGTTGCCCGGTCGAGATGCCCCCGGCGATGCCGCCGGCATGGTTGGCGGTGAACACCGGCTGGCCTTCGATGCCGGGTCGCATGGGATCGGCATTGCCTTCGCCTGAATTGGTGGCAGCGGCAAAGCCGTCGCCGATCTCGACGCCTTTGACCGCGTTGATACCCATCATCGCATGGGCCAGTTCGGCATCGAGTTTGGCATAGAGCGGCGCACCCCAGCCCGCCGGAACGCCGGTGGCGATGCATTCAACCACCGCGCCCAGCGATGATCCCGCCTTGCGCGCCTGATCCACCAGGGCTTCCCAGCGCTCGGCGGCGACGGGATCGGGGCAGAAAAACGGATTGCGCGTGATTTCTTCGCGATCGAACCGGGCCGGATCAATTGCATCGCCGCCGATCGCGCTGACATAAGCCAAGATGCTGACTTCGGGGATCACAAGCCGCGCCACGGCGCCCGCCGCCACACGTGCCGCGGTTTCGCGTGCCGAGCTGCGCCCGCCTCCGCGATAGTCGCGAAAACCGTATTTGGCATCATAAGCGTAATCGGCGTGGCCGGGGCGATAGGCCCGCGCCACGTCGGAATAGTCTTTCGATCGCTGGTCGACGTTTTCGATCATCAGGCTGATCGGGGTGCCGGTGGTGCGACCATCGAACACACCCGACAAGATGCGCACCTGATCGGGTTCCTGCCGCTGGGTGGTAAAGCGCGATTGCCCTGGGCGGCGTGAATCGAGGAACGGCTGAATAATCGCCTCATCGAGCACGAGGCCCGGCGGGCAGCCATCGACGACTGCACCCAAAGCGGGCCCGTGGCTTTCGCCCCAGGTGGTGAAGCGGAAAACCTGTCCAAAAGTATTGCGGCTCATGGCCAGCGGCTTTTCCCGATTCCGGATGAAAAGTCTACCGTTGCCGCAGGCCACGGGCGGGTTATGTTCGGGCAGCATGTACCTTGTCGTTTTCCGCAATCGCAAACGCGCCGATATCGACAGCGCGGCCTATGCCGCCGATGCGGATCGGATGCACACGCTTGCCCGGGCGCAGCCCGGATTTCTCAATTTCAAAAGCTACACCGCCGCCGATGGCGAAGTCGTGGCCATGTCCGAGTGGACCGACGAAGCCGCCGCGATGGCATGGCGCCGGGTGGCCGATCATGCTGCGGTGCAAGACAAAGGTCGCCGGGTCTATTACGAGAGTTACAGCCTGTTTGCCGGAACCCCGCAACGGGTTCATCATTTCGAACGAGATGCCCATTTCCCCTGACGGAGACCTGCCGATCATGCTCAATGGACGCAATGTGGCAATCGGCCCGGTCTTGCCCGAAGATCTGTTGCGGCTGTTTGTCTGGGGCGATGATCCTGAAATCACCCGGTTGAACGAGCCCTATCTGCCCAAAAATCTCGATCGCGAACGTGATTTCTGGCTCAATCCTTCCGGGGATCCGCGTCGCGTGTTTCTCGCGATCCGGCGTATCGGCAAGCCCGAGATCGTGGGTTATGTGCAAATCACCGCGATTGAACCGATCCACCGCAGTGCCAGTCTCGGTATTCTGATTGGCCGGGCAGAAGATCGCGGGTGCGGGCTTGGGCGAGAAGCGATGGAACTGGCCATCGGGTTTTGCCGCGACCACCTGAATCTGACGCGGCTGAGTCTTGCGGTCCATGCTGACAATGCACCCGCCATCGCCTTGTATGAAAAGCTGGGGTTTGCAACCGAAGGCCTGTGCCGTTCGGCGCAATTCATTGCCGGTCGCTGGATCGATTTGCAACTGATGGCGCTGGTCGACCCCGCGCGCGCGCAGGACCAGGCTGGCACTGTCTAAGCGTTCGATTCGACCACGCCCACCGGTCCTGTTACGATGTCATGATGAACAGGCCTGTGACATGAGCGTTGCCTTTCGCCGCGAAGGCGATGACGAGCATCTGGAACCCAAATTCGAATTGCCGATCCCGCCCGGACCCAACCGGGTGACCGTGCGGGGGTTGGCGTTGATTGCTGGGAAATTGGCCGAACTTGCGGCGTTGATCCCGACTTTGACCGACGAAGCCGCACAAAAGGCGGCACGGCGCGAACACCGCTATTGGAGCACACGTCAGTCCACCGCCGAACTGATGCCACGCCCCGCAGGCGATATCGTGGCATTCGGCTGCACCGTCACGCTCCGTCTGAATGGTCAGCGCCGCACGATCACGCTGGTCGGCGATGACGAGGCCGATCCTCCCGCAGGGCTGTTGTCCTTTTCTGCCCCGCTGTGCCGCGCAATCATCGGCGCCGAAACGGGCGAAGTGTTCGATTTTGCGGGCAAAGCCGAGGCTGTGGTAATCGAAACGATCACCGTTACCGGGGATTGACCGCGGCTTGCGCCGCGATAGGACCAGGCGAAAGCCAAGCATGACGGGGGATTGATGCTGCGCAATGCCTGGTATGTTGCCGCCTGGGGCGACGAAATCGACACGGGTCCGATCGAACGGCAAATTTTGGGCGACGCCGTTGTGCTGTGGCGCAAGGCCGATGGCGATCCGGCGGCGGTGGCGGCCTT
>CAIPWG010000566.1 GCA_903868655.1 uncultured Sphingomonadales bacterium | reverse complement strand
TTTCTCGGCATCAGCAGGAATCTTTTTCAGGACAATCCGCTGGCCGAGATCATCGACCAGATCCAATCCCGACACACAGGTGACCCATCCAATGGCTGAACATGTCCGCCCGCCTTTCGTTTTGGTCTTCGCGTCCGATCTGCAGGGATGCGGGTTTCACCGCTGCGCCATACCGCTTGTTTCGCTGGTACAGAACGGTATGGCCGAAGGGCGGCTGGACTTATCATTGCTGCCCGATGCCGAAGCCGATCTGCTGCCCTTGCTGCCCCCCCAAATTGCCGCCCATCTGCCCATGGATCGCCTCTCGCTGAACCTACAAGCCGCCGGGCCGACCAACGCATTGGCGATACGCGGAGTGGCGGATTTTGGCGACCTGCATATCGAGGCCAAGCCGGTGCTGAACCTCATAGACGGCGCGTGGCGCGGCACGATCGGGCTGCGCCATCCTGGCGCGGCGCGGCTGATCGCGGCGATGGGGTTCGCCAATCCGGTGGACTGGCTCGGCTCAGGCTCGTTCTCGCTTTCCGGCGCGTTGTCGGGAAATTCGCTGTCATGGCCGCCCCAAAGCGTGTCCACCGACGGGATAGACCTCGCCGCGGGACAATTGCGCGCCTTGCTGGCGGGGAGCCTGAATTTCGCGAACCAGCCGATCATCACCGGACACATCAGTGCAGAAGCGCTGCCACTGCTGCTGCCGCCGCTGCGCGACAAGCAACCATTGCCATTTGAGAGGCTCATCGGTTGGCAGGCCAAACTCGATATATCCGCCAAGCAAGTCTTGCTCGATCTCGACCCGGTGCTGCTGCAATTCAGCACAAGAGTGACTGTCCAAGACGGCACGCTCAGCGCCGATGCTATCAGCGCCAAGCTGAATGATGGCGTGTTGAGTGGGCATCTGTTGCTCAGCGCGGGCAGCGGCCCACCCAAGATTCAGTCCGATCTCAGCCTGACCGGATCCCACCAAGATGCGCCGATGTTCGGCCTGCCCATCGACCTGGCCGGTGGCGTTTTGGACGCCAACCTCAGCTTGCAGGCCAGCGGCTTTGCTGCGCAAACCCTGCTCTCCACGCTTGAGGGTAAGCTGCATTTGGTCCAGCACGACGGCAGCTTGCTTGGAGTCGATCTCGCGCGGATGGGGTCGCGGTTGGAAGACGCCGATCTGCGCGCCGCGCTGGCCGAGGGCTCGACTGCGATCAGCGTGGCGGAGGTCTCCGTGGCGATCCAGAATGGCAGCTTGCAATTCGAACCGCCGCCAGCAGTGAATGCCGCCACCGGCCCGTCTGGCCGTGCAGAGGTAAGCGGATTGATCGATCTGGTTGGCCGCGGTGAGGAATTGCATCTCAGCCTCACCCCATCTGTCACCGCGCCCCCCAGTTTTGGCCTTCGCGTGGGCGGTAGTCTTGACGCCCCAACCCGCGCAATCGAGATCAGCGACGCTGCAAGCTGGCGTGCCGAGCATCTGCCACCGCCGGTGCCACCGCTGCCATTGCCGCCACCGACCAAGCCCAGTGGACCGGCAGCCAAGCCGATCAAGCCGCAAGCACCGAGCCCGCCCAAGCCGCGCGGGCCATAACTTCACTGCGGCGGCGCAACAGGCAAAAGCTGCGTGGTCGGGCGGTGGC
>CAIPWG010000565.1 GCA_903868655.1 uncultured Sphingomonadales bacterium | reverse complement strand
CCGTCGATCGGATCGATAATCCAGCACAAGCTGTCGCCCAGGCGATCAAGCACGGTAGGGTCGGCGTGCGCGGCTTCTTCCCCCACGATCGCCGCTTCGGGCAAAAGCTTGGCGAGCGCTTCGCTCAGCAGTTTCTCTGCATCGGTGTCGGCCACGGTGACCATGTCGTCAACCGCTTTGGCGGTCACTTCGGCTGCGGTCAGGTGTTGGTATCGCGGCAGGATTGCCGTTTGTGCCACCCGGGCCAGCAGTATCCCCATTTCGGCATCAAGCGCTTTGGTCATCACGGCCTCAGGTAAATGGGATCATCACGGTGCTGGCGTAGCCCGGTCGTTCGGTAAGGCCCGCATACCAGTCTTCAAGATTGGGCATAGCGGGCCGTTCGTGCGGCAGTGAAAAGAACGTGTGTGCATAAACGCCCATCGGAATGTCAGCCAGGCCGAACCGGTCGCCTGACAGGAACGGACGCTTGGCCAGTTCGGCATCGAGAATGAGCGCCAGCGGCACTGTCGCGGCGAGCGATGCTGCAACCTCGGGGTCTTCGACAGTCTTGCCCTGCCGCACCAGCCCGAGAAAGGCGGCGCGTTGTGTGTCGGAAAAATCGAAATGCCAATCCATCCATTTTTCGGCCTGTGCCCGGGCATGGAGATCGGAAATGCGCCAGTCCGGCGCATGCGCATCCGCCAGATAGCGCAAGATGGTATTCGATTCCCACAGCGCAAACCCGCCCCGCACGCTGTCATCCTCAATCATCGGCACCAGCGGATTGGGATTCTTGGATCGATATGCTTCTGAGTAGCCAAAGGCGCCACCCATATCGAGGCGTTGCCATGGCAGGCCCATCTCGATCGCTGCCCAAACGACCTTTTTGACATTGTGCGAATTGGGGCGGCCCCAGATCGTGATCACGACCGGTAATCCGCATTGATAGCGATATAGCCATGCGTGAGGTCACATGTCCAAACCGTTGCGCGACCTTCGCCCAGCCCAATGTCGACTTCGATCGAAATTTCGCGCCCTTTCAGATGCGCCGCTATCGGAGCCTCGTTGTAATCAGCCAACGGTTGGCCTTCGCGTGCGGCCCAGGTTCCGCCGAATCCGATCGACAGCCGATCGCGATCGGCCGGCTCGCCTGCTTTGCCCACAGCCATGACCACGCGGCCCCAATTGGCGTCTTCGCCCGCGATGGCGGTCTTCACCAGTGGCGAATTGGCAATGGCGAGGCCTATGCGTCGCGCGCTGGCATCATTCACTGCGCCCGAAACCGATACCGCGATGAATTTCTGCGCGCCTTCGCCATCGCGCACCACCAGATGCGCAAGTTCGCGACACACTGCGTGCAAGGCCGCGGCAAAGGCATCTGCGCCGATCGAATTCTCGTCCTCGATCCGTGCATTGCCGGCCTGTCCAGTGGCAAAAGCCATGACGGTGTCGCTGGTCGATGTATCGCTGTCGACCGTGATGCACGAAAACGTACGTGTGTTGGCGGCGGACAGCGCGGCTTGCAAGAACACCGGGCTGACAGCGGCATCGGTGAACACATAGCCGAGCATGGTTGCCATATCAGGGGCAATCATACCCGACCCCTTGATGATCGCCGACAGGGTGACGGTGGTGCCGCCAACGATCGCGGTGGCCGTGGCGCCTTTGGCAAACGTGTCAGTCGTGCCGATGGTGCGGGCGGCCTGTTCCCAGCTTGCCGCGGGCGCGGTCAGCGCGGCCTCGATCCCGGCGCGGGCCTTGTCCTTGGGCAGGGGCACGCCGATCACCCCGGTGGACGACACGAACACCTGTTCGCGCGGCGCGTTCACGTGCGCGGCGACCTGATCCATGATCGCCTCAACGGCTTCACGCCCGCGATAGCCGGTAAAGGCATTGGAGTTGCCAGCGTTGACCACTAGCGCGCGGGCGTAGCCTTGCGCCACGTTCTGCCGTCCCAGTTCGACTTCGGAAGAGCAACATACATTGCGGGTGAACACCCCGGCTACGGTGGTGCCCTGATCCAGTTCAACAAAGGTCAGGTCGGTACGCCCCCAATCCTTGTACCCGGCCCGCACGGTGTGCAGGTGCACCCCGGCTATCGGCGGCATGTCGGGGAAGGGCAGGGCGAGCGGCGAGACAGCATCGGACATGAGCCAAGCCCCTAGCCGATTGCGGATTGGCAGGGGAGACAGTTTTTTGCAGTCTGTGCTTTGACAGCGAACGCAATCCTGGTGATTGTGACGCCTCGCAACGCGGGGGGCACATGTGGCAATTCAATTCACAGTCTGCGGACGCCGCCGGAAAGCAGGGATCGCAGCAAGACTTGTGAGCGTAGTCTTGGCGCTGGTCGGTCTCGATGCCTTTGGCCAGAATGCAATACCTCCACCGCCGGCTCCGCCGCCACCCCGCGGATTTCCTGTCCATGCCGCGGTGCCAATCGGTCGCCCCGGCGACTGGGTGAGCGACAACGACTATCCCGTCACCGCCTTACGCCGCCATGAGACAGGAAGGTCTGGATTTGTCCTGGCCATTGACTCCACGGGCACGCCGACAAGCTGCCAAATTACGCAAACCAGCGATTATGCCGTCCTTGACCAGACGACCTGCTCAGTGATGATGCGGCGAGCTCGCTTCAGGCCAGCCCTCGATGTGGATGGCAAGCCGACAGCCGGGAGCTGGCGCAGTTCCGTAAATTGGGCGATTCCGCAAGATTTTGAACCTCTTCCGCAAGCGGGTACGGTTCGTGTGGCGTTCGACGTTCTGCCTGATGGCACTGTTGCCAATTGCACGGTGAACGACATGGAAGGGGCACTTGCAACGTTCCTGGGTGGAGACATTTGTCTGAAACGCAAGAATTTTGCGGCCCCGCGCGACAAGGCGGGAAAACCAGTGAAGAAACATGTCGAGTTTGAAATGCTCTTGACCGTAACAGACGCGCCTTAATCCCTTCGCGTGCCAGGACAGAGCAGTTTGCTGCGCTTTGGCAATGGACGATTAAGCAATTACCGCCTATCTGGTACTGCAATGCGGTTTCTGCTGGTTCTTCTTGCCATGTTGTCGGGCCTGTCGCTGGCCGATGTCGCAGTCGCGGCATCGCCCGCGGAACTCGTCGGGCGTGCGCATTGCGCGCAGGCTGAAACGGCCCCGGCAACCGTGATTTGCCCCGTGCGCGCCCGGATGGCGCGTGCTGCTGTGCGTATCGACGCTACGCAGCCCCTCGCTCCTGTCGAGGCAGGCCTTGCTACCAGTTGCGGCATGACCCGCGCGGATCAGCCGCACGAATAGTGCGCCCGGCGCAGGTCTTGCTGCGCCAAATCACACCCATCGTCCTGCGCTGCGTGGAGTGTCACGCGCCTGCCACCCTTTTTCATATCCGGGAATTTTTGCATGTTCGGCAAACTCGCCAAGTCGCTGTTCGGCTCATCCAATGACCGTTATGTCAAATCGCTCGACAAAATTGTGCGCCAGATCAATGCGTTCGAACCAACAATGGAAGCGTTGGCGGATGACGATCTAAAAGCCCAAACGCAGAAATTCCGCGACTTGCTGGATCAGGGCAAAACGCTTGACGATATCCTGCCCGAAGCCTTTGCCACCTGTCGCGAGGCTTCGCGCCGTGTGCTCGGCATGCGCCATTTCGATGTGCAGATGATCGGCGGGATCGTGCTCCATCGCGGCGAAATCGCGGAAATGCGGACGGGCGAGGGCAAGACGCTGGTTGCCACGCTGGCAACGTACCTCAATGCGATCGAGGGCAAGGGTGTTCATGTCGTTACCGTCAACGATTATCTGGCGCGGCGCGATGCTGAATGGATGGGTCAGATTTATCGGTTTCTTGGGCTGACGGTAGGCGTGATCGTACCCAACCTCAACGAAGAGGAACGCCGTGTCGCCTACAATTCCGATATCACTTATGCCACCAACAACGAGTTGGGCTTTGACTATCTGCGCGACAATATGAAGCATGAGCGGTCGATGATGGTCCATCGGCCGTTCAATTACGGCATCGTCGATGAAGTCGACTCGATCCTGATCGACGAAGCCCGTACCCCGCTGATCATTTCGGGCCCGACCGACGACAAGAGCGATCTCTATGTCTCGGTCGACGCGGTGGTAAAGACGATTGCCCCTGTGCATTACGAAGCCGATGAAAAGCAGAAGACAGTCAATCTGACCGAAGACGGTGTCGAATGGGTTGAGCGTGAGCTTGAAAAAGCCGGTCTGCTTGAAGGGTCGAACTTGTATGACATGGCCAATACGATGGTCGTTCATCATCTCGACCAGGCGCTGAAAGCCAATGTGATGTTCAAGCGCGACATCGATTATATCGTGAAAGACGGGAAGATCGTCATCATCGACGAGTTCACCGGCCGCATGATGGATGGTCGGCGCTGGTCAAATGGTCTGCACCAGGCGGTCGAAGCGAAGGAAGGCGTGAAGATCGAGCCTGAAAATCAGACGATGGCATCGATCACATTCCAGAACTATTTCCGCATGTATCCAAAGCTGTCGGGGATGACCGGCACCGCCGCAACCGAAGCGCCTGAATTTTTTGACATTTACAAGATGAATGTCGTCACGATCCCGACCAATGTCACAGTCAAGCGGATCGACGAAGAAGACGAATTTTACAAAAACACCACCGATAAATTTGCCGCGATTGCGCGCCTGATCCGCGAAAAGAACGAGATCGGCCAACCGGTGCTGGTGGGTACGGTATCGATCGAAAAATCCGAGTTGCTGTCCGAATATCTCAAGGCCGAAGGCGTAAAGCATGCGGTGCTCAACGCGCGTTTCCACGAACAGGAAGCGCATATCGTGGCACAGGCGGGCAGCCGTGGCGCGGTGACCATCGCCACCAACATGGCCGG
>CAIPWG010000564.1 GCA_903868655.1 uncultured Sphingomonadales bacterium | reverse complement strand
GGCACGGCATCGCCCTTGCGCGGGTCGATCGCCACGGCGGCGCGCATCGCGCGGGCCACGCCCTTGAAGATGCCTTCGATCACATGGTGGTTGTTGCTGCCATAAAGGTTGGCAATGTGCAGCGTGATGCCGGCACCCTGCGCCAGCGACTGGAACCAGTGTTCGAACAGTTCGGTATCCATCTCGCCCAGGCGCGGCTGCGAAAAACTGGCATTCCAAATCAGGATCGGACGGCCCGAAATATCGAGCGAGACCCGCGCCAACGCCTCATCCATTGGCGCGTGAGCCTCGCCATACCGGGCAATACCCTTTTTATCGCCCAGCGCCTGATGAATAGCCTGCCCCAGCGCAATCGCGCTATCTTCGGTGGTGTGATGCTGATCGATATGCAGATCACCTTTGACCCTCAGGCTGATGTCGATCAGCGAGTGGCGGCTGAACTGTTCAATCATGTGATCCAGAAAGCCGATGCCGGTCGACACGTCATACGTGCCGGTACCGTCCAGATTGACCGTAACGGCAATATCGGTTTCAGCAGTGGTGCGGGCGATGGTGGCTGTGCGCATGGGTTTCTGCCTATAGGCCGCGATGTCGGCAAATCAATCGGGTGCTTGGTTGTTCTTGCGCAACGACCCTCAATCGGTGCTTGACCCTTGAGCCCTGCGGCGTCATCTCCTGAAAGATGAGTGAAGCACCAGACAGCCTGATCCCGTACGACGAAATTGTTCAGGAAGCGCTGCGCGCCGTTGTCGGCCGCGTGCTGGGACAAGTCGAAAGCGCGGGCGGCACGCTGCCCGGCAACCATCATTTTTATATCACATTCAAAACCGCAGCACCGGGCGTCAACATTCCGACGCGGCTGAAAGAACGTTTTCCCGATGAAATGACCATCGTCCTGCAAAACAAGTTCTGGGATTTGAAAGTGACTGAAACCGGTTTTTCGGTCGGTCTGTCATTCAGCCAGATTCCGTCGGCGCTGGTCATTCCGTTCAGCGCGATCACCGCGTTTGTCGATCCCGCGGTTGATTTCGGATTGCAGTTCCAGGCCGCTGGTGATCTTGACGACGATCTTCATGACGATGCGGAAAACGACACACCCGAAACCCCGCCAGCCGCAGCTGATGATGGGTCAAACGTGGTCACTGTCGATTTCGGTCGAAAGAAGTAGCGCATTGCTCCACAGCGAAAGACCCGTGTCATGCCGCTGTTCCGAAAAAAAGTTGTGAAAACCGGGCCCGACCAGCCCGTCACCGACGAACCGCGGCTTTCGCCGATTACCACCTTGATCCTGGCCGATGCTGCAGTTCGCGCAGGCGAAGCGTTGGTGCGGCGCGGCGTTCAGCACGGGCTGCTACAAGGCAAAGCGGCCAAGACCAGCCGAGTGATTCGCGGCCGCACACTGACCGAAACGCTGATCGGAACAGTGCTGGCCGAAGTCGCACGTCGTTCTGTGCCGGGGGCGATCCTCGTGGGCGGGGGCCTGCTGGCCAAGGCTTTGCGCGATCGCAGCCGCAGCAAAGCTCAAAAGGTGGCTGATCCGGAGTAAATCGGCATGACCCGCATGCTGCCAATCGAACTGCACTTGACCTGTAGCCATCGGATTTGCCACTTGCGCGAATGACCAAGGCCCCATCTCTTCCCCAAGATCAGGACGCGCTGCACCGCCGCGGATTGATGTTCATTCTGTCATCGCCTTCGGGTGCGGGCAAAACGACCATCGCGCGCAAACTGCTGGCAGCCGAGCCTGAACTGGGACTTTCAGTTTCGGCAACGACCAGACCGATCCGCGACGGAGAGGTGGATGGGCGCGATTACCACTTCATCGACCAGGACGAATTCGATCGCATGGTCGAGGCGGGCGAATTCTATGAATGGGCCCACGTGTTCGGCAACAGTTATGGAACGCCCAAAGGCCAGATCCGCACCGGCTTGAAGCTGGGCCAGGATTTTCTGTTCGATATTGATTGGCAGGGAACCCAGCAGTTGCATCAAAAGGCCGAGGCCGATGTGGTGCGGGTGTTCATCCTGCCCCCCAGCTTGGAAGAACTGCGCCGCCGTCTGGAAGGGCGCGGTACCGACAGTGAAAGTGTAATCGGGGCGCGCATGGCACGCGCGCAGGCCGAAATCAGCCATTGGGACGCCTATGACTATGTCGTGGTCAACGACGATGTCGAAACCTGTTTTGCCAAAGTGCGCGAGATTCTGGCGGCGGAGCGTATGCGTCGCAAGCGCCAGACCGGCCTTATTGATTTCGTCCGCGAATTGACACGCGATTAAATCGCCGCAGCTGTGCGCGTTATGCGTCCAAATCGGCGTTTCTGGCTCGGTGCGATTGCCCTGCTGCTGCTTGCTCTTGTCGTCCGGGGCTTGATCGAGGCCCGGCAAGACCCCGAGGTGCGCCGCGCGACGATCGTGCTGGCAAACTTGCCTGCCGGCAGTCCCCCGTTGCGCCTTGCGCTCGTCTCGGACATTCATGTTGGCAATGTGGCAATGCCGGTCAGCCGGCTTGACCATATCGTCGACAGGATAAACGCGCAGCACCCCGATGCGATCCTGTTGGCCGGCGATTTCGTTAACGGATACAGCGCTCAAAGCTGGGATTTTCATCCGGGGCAGATCATCGCGCCGTTGGCACGCCTCTCCGCTCCGCTCGGTAAATTCGCCGTCATCGGCAACCACGATGCCGAAACGTCACCCGTGCGCGTCGAAGCGGCCCTGACCCGTGCCGGCGTGGTTGTGCTGAAAAACCGCGCCACGCGGCTTGGCGGTATAGCGCTCATCGGTCTGGACGATGTCTCGCTCCGCCGGGTCAATTTTGTTGAAGGCTTGGCAAGTGCGCGGCAATTGGGTGGTGTGCCCGTGGTCATGGCGCATTCGCCCGAAGTTGTCGGCAATGCCCTGCCGGCGGTGCCGTTGATCATGACCGGGCATACGCATTGTGGCCAGATCCGTCTTGGCTGGGGTGACCATTCAATCGATCTTTGGCACTGGCCTTACAAATACGCCAAACGGGGGGCCTGCGGCCTGTTCCATGATCCTGGCCTTGATGTCATTGTGACCGGCGGCTTGGGCTCTTCCACACTTGTCCCGATCCGGTTGAACGCGCCACCCGATTTCTGGATCATCACGCTGGTCCCAAGGCGCGATTGAGAAGCCCCTCCCCCATGCGGGAAGGGACTTCTCTGCCCCATCAATGCCCCGAAGGATCGGCGAAGTCGTCAGGAATCCAGCCATTGACGATACCACCGTCAATCGGCAGCGGCGTGCCGACAACATAATCGCCCGCACGGCTGGCCAGATAGATCGCCCCACCCGCCATATCTTCAATCGTGCCGACCCGGCGCGAGGGAATACCGGCGGATGACTTTTCGGGTGCCAGCTTCGCCGCCTTGTTCATTTCAGACGGAAACGCACCGGGGCAGATGCAACTGGCCACGATGTTGTCGCGGATCAACCGGGCTGCCATGCGTTTGGTCAGGTGGATCACCGCCGCCTTTGACGCCTGGTATGAATACGTCTCCCACGGGTTGATCCGCAGGCCGTCGATCGACGCGATGTTGATCACTTTGGCCGGCTGATCGACCGCGCCCGCCTTCAACAGCGGCAGCAGCTGTTGGGTCAGGAAAAACGGTGTCTTCACATTCAGGTTCATCACTTTGTCCCAGCCCATTTCGGGAAAGACATCGAAATCGGCGCCCCAGGCGACGCCAGCATTATTGACCAGAATGTCGAGCCGGCTTTCGCGCGTGGCCAGATCCTCGACCAGCGCCTCGATCCCCGAAGTCGTCGAAATATCGCCGGGCAGTGCAATGCAGCGTTCACCCAGGCGCGCTGCGGTTTCGGCCACCACTTCAGCTTTGCGCGCAGTGATATACACGCGCGCAGCACCCGCCGCCAAGAACCCTTCGGCAATCATCGCGCCGATCCCGCGCGATCCGCCGGTCACGACCGCAACGCGGCCCTCAAGGCTGAACAGTTTGGCAAAATCCATGGGAATATCCTCAATAGCCTGAAAGTGTGGCAACGCGGTCGGCGTGATAGCTGGCATCACCCAGGAATTCGGCAAGCGCGCGATCGCGCTTCATGAACAGGCCGATGTCGTATTCGTCTGTCATGCCCACGCCGCCGTGCATCTGCACGCCCTCGCGCACCGCCAGATTGGTGGCCTGGGTCGCTTTCGCCTTGGCCACCGACACCATCAGGTCGGCTTGCGCCGATCCGGCATCAAGCAATTGCTGCGCCTTGATCACCGCGGCGTCGGCGATTTCAAGTTCGGCATACAAATGCGCCGCACGGTGCTGCAACGCCTGAAATTCACCGATCAACTTGCCAAACTGCTTGCGCACTTTGAGATAAGCCGTGGTCATCGCAAAGGCCCCGCTGCCAACGCCGGTCAATTCCGCCGCGGCCCCGATGCGGCCAGCCTTCAACACTGTGTCGAGCAAAACGCGCCCGCCGTCGACATCCCCGATTACCGCGCCGCCGTCGACTTCGACACCGTCGAAAGTCACATG
>CAIPWG010000563.1 GCA_903868655.1 uncultured Sphingomonadales bacterium | reverse complement strand
GTCAGATTGAAGCCAAGGCTTTGCGCAAACTGAAACATCCAAGTCGCTCTGACAAACTGCGCAGCTTTACCGATACGTTGTAATCGCAGGAAGGGGCGCACGTTGCGCCCCTCTTAGTAGATTGAGGCAGATTTGTGGACGATGTTTTTGTCCTGCTCGATGATTGTGATGCGAGTGAACTCAAGCCTTCGAGCCGGCTGTACACCGGTTATCTTCGGCAGCATGTCTGCCGTGACCCGGACCTGCTCGATGAATTCTGGCAACACGTAGAAACAGAGATTTCAGGCGGACTCCATGCCGCGATCTTTGCGGATTACGAATGGGGCGCGCGCCTGATTAAAGCGGGCCACAAAAAGCTGGGCACGCACGATGGTACGATGCGCGTGCTGTTGTTCAGCCAGCTGCAGCACTTGGAGTCCGCCACGGTTAGCGCATGGCTTGCGACTCGGGATGGTTCTGAAACGCCCTCGGTTGCAGGCGTCATGTCACTGACACCCACGATCAGCCGTGAGGCATTTGAAGCCGATATCGGCCGGATTCTGGACCTCATCCGTGCAGGCGAAACCTACCAGGTGAACTACACCTACCGATTGCATGCCCGCCAATTCGGCAGCCCGATGGGTTTGTATCACAGGCTGCGTGCGCTTCAACCCGTGTCGTTCGGCTGTCTGGCCGCATTACCGGCATTAGACACACACACCGCAGACGCACCGGTTGCGAACTGGGTTCTTTCATGTTCACCGGAACTGTTTGTACGCAATGAAGGCGGCCACCTGATCACCCGCCCAATGAAGGGCACGGCCCCGCGCGAACGTGATGCGACGGGCGACGACGCGCTCGGATTGTGGCTATCACAAGACCCGAAGAATCTGGCGGAAAACGTGATGATCGTGGATTTGCTGCGCAATGATCTGGGACGCATTTCTCAAACCGGTTCGGTCAAGGTTCCGAAGTTGTTCGCCGTCGAGACGTACCGCACGGTACACCAGATGACCTCGACGGTGGAGTCTCACATCCGGCCCGATGTCAGCTTTCCGGTTGTGCTGCGGGCCTTGTTTCCTTGCGGCTCGGTGACCGGTACACCCAAGGTGCACACGATGGACCTGATCGCCCGCCTCGAAACCACCCCACGCGATTTGTATTGCGGTGCGATTGGTTGGATCGATCCGTCAAAGACACCTGGCATCGCCCCCGACTTTTGCCTCTCGGTGGCAATTCGCACCATTCAGTTGGGTCCTGTTGCCAAAGACACGCGCGCCATCACCCTTGGGGTGGGCGGCGGTGTGGTCATTGACTCCACACCCGCCGGCGAGTTTGACGAAACTTTGGTGAAAGCGCGCTTTCTCACGCAACTTGATCCCGGCTTCACCTTGTTCGAAACGCTGCTGCTGCGCGCCGGAAACTTGCGCCATTTGCCACAGCATCTGGCGCGCCTGCAAAGAAGTGCCAAAGCACTGGGTTTCAAATTCGAAGAATCACTGGCTATACGGGCGTTGCAGGACCATGCGCGAGAGCTGGGTGACGGTGGCACCCAGCGCGTGCGGCTTGACCTGCACCATGGTGGCATGGTGACCGTCAAGTCCGCGCCGCTGGAAACTTTGCCCCATCAGCCCGTCAGCCTATTGATGGTGCCAAACCCGGTGCCAACGCAGGAGCGGGCGCTACTAGCCCACAAAACATCAT
>CAIPWG010000562.1 GCA_903868655.1 uncultured Sphingomonadales bacterium | reverse complement strand
CAGGCCGCGCGGGGTGCGGCGCGACCAGCGATCCACCGCCATGATGGTGCCAATACAGATCATGTTTGTCATCATCGATGATCCGCCATGGCTCAATAAGGGCAGTGGGATACCGACCACCGGGGCCAGCCCCATGACCATCATCATGTTGATGCACACATAAAAAAAGATGGTGGTGACCATGCCGGTGGCCAAAAGTCGCGAAAACCGGTCTGGCGCGCGCAAGGCCACGGTCAGGCCCCATTTGAGCACGATGGCAAACACCGCAAGGACAAACAGGCCGCCCAACATGCCCCATTCCTCGGCCATTGTCGCAAACACGAAATCGGTATGCGATTCCGGCAGATAATCGAGATGGCTTTGCGATCCGTTGCCGAAACCCTTGCCCAGCAAACCGCCCGATCCAATGGCGATTTTTGACTGGGTGATGTGGTATCCCGATCCCAGCGGATCGCTTTCAGGGTCCAAAAACACCAGCACGCGTTTGCGCTGGTAATCGTGCATGACAAAAAAGAACATGATCGGCGCAACGATCGATGCGCCGACCCCGCCCCCGATAAACAACCACAGCGGCAAGCCTGAAATGAACATCATCACCAGCGCGCCAAAACTGATGGCGAGCGCGGTGCCCAGATCGGGTTGCAGCATCACCAGCCCGGCGGGGATCGCGAGGATGACCACAGCTGGCACAATGGCCCGCAAGCCGCGCAGTTCGTTCAGTGGCACCATCGCGTAAAACCACGCGAGCACCAGCACGATCCCAGGCTTCATCAACTCCGAAGGTTGCAGCGTCATAAAGCCCAGATTGAGCCAACGCTGGCTGCCGCCACCGATGCGTCCGATCAGTTCGACCAGGACCAGCAATCCGCACAACACAAGATAGCCGGGCAAGGCCAGCCGTTTGAACCAGTCTTGCGGCACGCGCGCCAGCAGCATCGCCATGACCAGAAAGCCGAAATAGCGGATGACGTGCATCGCCGCCCATGGCTGAAACCGTCCACCCGCCGCCGAATAGAGCACAGATCCGCCGAAAATCGTCAACATGGTCAGCGGGATGATCACTTGCCACGGTTGGCGCGCCAGCGCCTGCGGCACATAGGCGCGGGGCATCATGGCGTGACAGCCCCGGCAGCCGCCGCAGGCCGTGCGGACGGGGTTGCGGTGGGCGCTGCGGTTGGTTCCGCATCCGGCTCGGCCGCCGGACTGGCGGCATCGGTTTCAGGTGCGGCGGGTTCGGCGTCGTGGCTGTCGCTGGTGTCTTGCCGGGTTGCCGCATCATCGCCCGGCGCGCGCGGGGCTGTGGCCCCATATTTGGCGGCAAAGCTGTTATATTTGGCTGCCATCCGTTGTTGCAGATTGCCGCCCCATTGGCGTTCGTAATCGTCGAGCACCGCCATCGCTTTGCCCTGGTCGAACAGATAAGTCATCACGTCGCGCGCAACGGGATAGGCCGCAGTCGATCCGCCACCGTGTTCGATCACCACTGCTGCGGCATAACGCGGTTTGTCAAACGGCGCGAAACAGATGAAATGACCGTGATCGCGGCGTTTCCATTCACCACCTTTGCCATTGCCCAGGTTCAACCCGACGACTTGCGCAGTGCCGGTCTTGCCCGCCATTTGCACGCCCTCGATTGGCAGGCGCGCCTTGCCCGCGGTGCCGCGCCCGTTGACCACTTCGTTCATCGCAGCGTGCACCAGATCGAGATGGTTCTGGGCAAAGCCCATCGACGGCGGGGGCTGGGCATGCCGATCGAGCACCAGTCGTGGCATATGGTTCAATCCCGAAGCCAGCCGCGAGGCGTAGACCGCCTGTTGCAACGGGTTGACCAGCATATAACCCTGACCAATCGTGGCATTGACGGTATCATAGACCGCCCATTCCTTGTTATATTTGCGTTCTTTCCACGCCGGATCGGGCACTGTGCCATACGATTGGCCGGGATAGGGCAGTGGAAATTCGCTGCCGAGCCCCATCCGCCGCATCATCTTGGCAATCGTGTCCATGCCGATTTGCTGCGCGAAATGATAGAAATAGACATCGCACGACTGATAGATGCCCTTCATCATATCGGTCGAACCATGGCCATGATGGTTCCAGCAGTGGAATACCCGGTTGCCCACACGCAGGCCACCGGCGCAATTCACCGCCGCATGGGGGTCCAGCCCCGCTTCAAGAAACGCCAGCGCGACCATCGGCTTGACTGTCGATCCGGGGGGGTAGAGCCCGCGCAAGACCTTGTTGCGCAAAGGCACATGGTCGTCTTCGGACAGCATTTTCCATTCGATGCGGCCAATCCCGTCGGAAAACGAGTTGGGATCGTAGCAAGGCATGGATACCATCGCCAAGACATCGCCGGTCAGGCAATCCATGACGACCACAGATCCGCTTTCGAGGCCGATCCGGCGGGCTGCATATTCCTGCAGTCCGGCGTGGATCGTCAATTGCATCGGCTGGCCGGGCACGTCTTCGCGCGTACCCAATTCGCGCACGACGCGGCCGCTGGCAGTGGCCTCCACCCGACGCGCGCCCGGCACACCGCGCAAACGCACTTCGAATGCCTTTTCAAGGCCGTCCTTGCCGATCTTGAAGCCGGGTGTGATCAACAGGGGGTTGTGTTCGTGCACATAGTCATTGGCCGACGCGGGCCCGACATAGCCGACCAGATGTCCAACGGCCGCACCCGAGGGATAGAAACGCGAATTGCCGCGTTGCGGGATCACACCGGGCAATTCAGGCAGGCGCACGCTGATCGCGGCAAATTTGTCCCAGTCCAGTTTGCTCGCGACTTCGACCGGCTGAAATCCCCGCGAATTGTCGATCTTGTCCTTGATGTCGGCCACATGGTCGGCAGACAAATCCAGTAGCCCTTGCAACGTTTGCAAGGTCGCATCTGCATCAACCAACCGGTCGGGGATCAGATCGATGCGGAAATCGGCGCGGTTTGAGGCCAATGCCACCCCGTTGCGATCAAGCACCCAGCCACGCCGCGGCGGGATCAGCGACAGATTGACCCGGTTGCTTTCTGCCGCTGCGCGATATTTGGCATTTTCGGCCACTGCCAGATATCCCAGCCGCGTGGCCAGCAACAATCCAACCCCACCCTGAACCGCGCCCAACAAAAACGTGCGCCGTTCAAAGGTCTGGGTCAGCCGGGCTGCTGTTAACGGCAGCGATTGACGCTTTTTCATAGCCGCCTCAGCGGAAGCAGGCGAACCCGGTCGAGCATGGCGACACAGTGATTGATCACCGGGAACAGCACCAGCGTCATCAGCCATTGCGGCCCGATAGTCAGCGGCAGCGGATAGCGCGCGGCCAAGCCGGCAAATGTCGATGCCAACACCAGATAAGCGCTCAGCAGCCCTGCCGCCGCGAGCCAATCCTGGCGAAAACCGCGCCATAAAAATCGTTCATCGATAACATCCATCGCCAGCATGGCAGCCGACCACAGCACAATGCCCGACCCGAATGGCTGCCCGCTGTACAGATCGTCCCACGCGCCCAGTGGCAATCCGACCCAGACAGGAAAAAAGTTGGGACGCAACATCCGCCAGGCCAACAGCAGCATGAAAGCCAGCGGGGGCATCACCGGGGCCGAGGCAATCACCGGGGAAAAAGTGAGCAGCGACAGGCCCATCACCGAAATCCAGGGCAAGCCTTCGGCTAGCCAGGGCAGAGGGGCACGGTTGATCGGTCGACGTGGCCGTGCATCGTGGCCACTGGCAAGGCGCGTGCTGGCGGGGCGAGGAGCAAACGCCATCGGATCAGTTTTCGTCTTTTAACGGCGGGCCGGCGGCTTTTACACTCGCCGTCATCGCGGCAACCGCATCGGCCTTGTAGACCGGCAGCACGATCACATAATCGGTTGATCCCGGATCTGCAGCCAATCGCCCTTCGGCACCATCACGGCGTGTCGACGATACAACCGCCACCGGTATGTTGGGGGGATAGATTCCACCCGAGCCTGATGTGACGAACACGTCGCCCGGATGCAGGGGATTGTTACCCATCGTCAGCAGCCGGATTTCGATCCGCCCGTTGGCTGCGCCCTGGACAAAACCGGGCAAGCCATCGGCGGCACGGCGCACCGGCACGACATTGTCGGCATCGCTCAGCAACAGAACACGCGCGGTTCCGGGGCTGGTTTCGACCACCCGGCCGATCAGGCCGGCCGCACCGCGTACCGGTTGGCCCGCGCGCACGCCGCGTGTGCTGCCCGCATCGATGATCGCATAACGCCGGGCACTGGCGGCGGTCGATCCGATCAGCCACGCGGTTGCTACCGGTGGTTGGGCAGGGTCGACGATTTGCAACAGCGCTTTCAGACGACGGTTTTCATTGGCGGTGGCCCGCGCCGCGATGGCGCTGGCCCGGGCGCCAGCAATTTCGCGTGTGAGTTGCAGGTTCTGATGGCCGGTATCGAAATAGGCGCTGACAGCGGCGATGAAACCGCGGCCTGATTGGCGCACGGCTGACGATGCTTCGCCCACGGGTGCCGCAATTTCGCTGGCCGCTCCGCGCAAATAGGCAAAGGCCCCGGGATTGAGCAGCGACAGGCCCAGCGCGATCACACCAATCACGATGCCCACAACGAGCACCAGATAGCCGGTGAAGATGCCGTATTGCGCCCTTCGCGAATAGCCCGGGCGCAAGTTCCGCGACCGCGCCATTGTATCAGTCCCTTTTCAAACAGGCCCGGCAGCAGTGCCGATCGGCGATGCTGATCCGGGTCATCATATGGTCACGCCCAACGCGTCAGGCTGTCATCAGCACGCCGCGATAGATCGGGTCTTCCATCGCACGACCTGTGCCGAGCGCCACGCAGCTCAATGGATCTTCGGCAACCGAGACCGGCAGGCCGGTTTCTTCTCGCCGATGTTCGTCGAGCCCCTGGATCAAGGCGCCACCACCGGTCAGCACAAT
>CAIPWG010000561.1 GCA_903868655.1 uncultured Sphingomonadales bacterium | reverse complement strand
GCCACTTGTTCCAGGCACAAGTCGACCAGCTGGCGAGAATCTGCGCCTTTTACCCGGGCGTCGAAATCGACCCGGCGATAGGCTTCGGTAGGATCGCGGTTGAGCAGCATGGGTTCAGCCTGATGAGTTGGATGAATTGGTCCACAGCGCGACCTGTTGGGTCAGGAACGACTGGGTCGATTTGGAGGCGGTCACTACGGCGTTGAGTGACGAGAACTGGCTGACCAGAGCTGTGCGGAGCGAGGCTTGCTGGGTTGCAATTGTGCTCAATTGGGCTGCGATCGTGCTTTGCTGGGCCGTCATGGACTTGACCGAGCCCGCCAAAGAGTTCCCGTTGGTGGGGTCGCTGACCGACGACGACAGCTTGTAGATCGTCGAATAGACGCCGTGCACCCCGACGGTGAACATCGCGGCAACTGCTGATGCGTTTGAACCCAGGGCCGCAGTCAGCGTGGTCGAATTGAGCGTAAACGTGCCGTCCTTGTTGGTCGTCAGCCCCAGATCGCCCAGTGTTGAGGGCTGTCCGGTCGTGGCATACGGCATGATGGTGGTCGTGCTGAGCGACGACAGCGACCGCTGCAAGGTTCGCGCACCGGCATTGTTCGCAAGATCGCCACCGGCGGCAGTGTAAGTGTTGAGCTGACTGACAATCGAGTTGAGTGCAGTAACCAGGTCATTCATGCTGGTGGTGATGGCGCTTGCCGGGCTGGAAAAACTGATCACGGTCTGATTGCCGGTATTGGTTCCGGTCAGATTGAGCGTGACACCTGGCACGGCATCGGTAATCGAATTCGAGGTCGAGGTGCGGGACACCCCATCGACGATAAAACTGGCATTGGTTGCCGAGGCTGCAAGCGTTGCGGCCGTGCCGGAAGCGCCCGACGACGACGGGTCCCACGCAAATTTTGACAGGCCGGGGTCCGCAGAATCCTCGCTGGCGCTGACGGTAAAGGCATTCGATGCGCCTTGTGATCCGGTGATGACCAGACGCTGGCCGTCCGAATTGGTCGCGACATACGCGGAAACCCCGGCCCCTGCGATGTTGATCGCGCTGGCTACATCGGCCAGCGATGACCCAGCCGCAATGTTTACGGTGATTGCGCTTTGGCTGCCGGCTGTAAAAGTCGAGCCTGAAATGGAGCCCAACGTGATGGTCAGGCTGCCCGAGCCGACGTCGGTAGCCGACGATGAAATCGTTGGGCTGGCGATCGTCTGGCCTTGCGCCAGAGCGTCAACCTCCAGCGTGTGCGTGCCGCTGCCCGTGGTTGTGCCGGCGCTGACCGTTGCAACCGCGCTGTTGGCAATCTGCGGTGTGGGGGCAAGGCTGCCCGCCGTGATCAGCGAATGGAGCGAAGTGGTCAAAGTCGAGGTCAGATTCATCAGGTTCGATGCATCCGAGATCTCTGTGCTCAGCTTGGTGTTTTTGCTGTTGTATTGGCTCACTTGCCCGGAATATTGCGCAACCGACAGCTGATCGGCCAGGCTGGTTGCGTTGATATTGCCGCTTGCCCCCAAGGACGTCAGCAGCGCTTCGGTCGCACTGCCGGTCGCAGTGTTGCTGCTGCTCGACGTCGTGCTGGCCGTGCTGCTGGACGAGCTGGTGGAAGAGATCGTGGTCATACCGGTAAGAACGGCCTGAAGTTGAGCGGGTTAAGGCGTGGACGTGATGGGTTCGGCAATGATTTCCGGATTGCCTTGCGGATCGAAGCGAACCGACAGCGGCACATCGATGTGCGGGGCGGGTGGGCTTTCGCCACGTTTGAGGCTGAGCACGAAGGCCAGCACGGCTGCGACCGCAACATAAAGCTCTTCACGGATCATCTGGTTTTCGCGCGTGGTGTAAAACACCGAACGCGCCAGGGCAGGATATTCAAGCGTGGGCACGCCAAATTCGGCCGCCAGCTCGCGGATCGCCAGTGCCGTTTCGCCGCGTCCTTTGGCAAGCAGGACCGGTGCCGGGGCAATGTCGGGATTGTAGCTCATGACGACGGCAAAATGTGTCGGGTTGGTGATGATGAACTGCGCATCCTGCACGGCCTGGCGCACCGACCCCCGGGCAATCGCGCGCTGGCGCCGGCGGAT
>CAIPWG010000560.1 GCA_903868655.1 uncultured Sphingomonadales bacterium | reverse complement strand
TGTCACGCTATCCGCCGTTGGAATACCCCTTCCAGGAACGTCGCTCCTCGGCTGCGCGCAACACTTCATAGGCCAGTTGCAAACGCTGGAATTCCTTGGCGGCTTCGGCGTCGCCCGGGCGCACATCGGGATGGACCAGTTTGGCGCGGGTCCGCCACGCTTTGCGCACCGCGTCGAAATCGGCGTCGCTGTCCAGTTCAAGCACTTCGAGCGCGCGCATTTCATCGCGGCTGCGCGTGCCATCGCCCGATCCGCCCCATTCTGCCCATGATGCCTGGCGATAGCCCGATGATTCGGTGCTTTCGGCGCGTTCGCGCGCTGCCGCCTCTTCTTTGTCGAGCCCTTCGAAATAGTTCCAGCCGGCGTTGTATTCGGCGGCGTGAGCGGCGCAGAAATACCAGCGATCGGGCAGATTGGGCGACTTCGGGGCAGGGCAATTGCCAGGCTGATCGCACCCTGAACGATCGCACATCCGGATCGGCTGGGCATCGCGCCCGCTACCGTAGCCCCGCCAGCGCGGGAACCCCCAGTCGTTTGATCGTGAATAGCGGGACATGCCAAAGACCAAGCCCAACCCGGCGACAAAGGTCAAGCCGAAGCTGGGGCAAAAAGCATGGCCCGGGCCGCAAACGCGCCCCGGGCCAGCGATTTGATCGAAAAGTGTGGCTGATCAGTTTACGGTGACTGTCACCGCACGGCGATTCTGCGCATACGCGGCTTCGTCGGAACCCAACGCAACCGGGCGTTCCTTGCCATAGCTGACGGTGTTGATCCGGCCGGCATCGACACCCAGTGAAACCAGATAGTTCTTGGCCGCATTGGCACGGCGTTCACCCAGCGCAAGGTTGTATTCGCGCGTGCCGCGCTCATCACAGTGACCTTCGATCGTGATCGACTTGGCCGAATTGCGCGCCAACCATTGCGCCTGGCTCCGCAAGATGCCCTGGCTCTCTCCATCGACATCATACTTGTCGAGCTCGAAATGAACGGTATCCGAAATGACCGAAGCGATAAAATCGGCCTGGCTGCCGGCGACCGGACCGACCGGCTGTGGCGGAGTTGGCGCCATCGGCGCACCAGCCTGGGTCGAAGTGCTGGCCGCGATCGGCTGAGGCGGCAATTCCTTGGGCTTGGTTGCGCAAGCGGCAAGGCTGGCCGCGCCAAGCAACAGGGCAAGCGTGGCAATCCGTTGGGGAGTCATGAGGAAAAGCTCCTGTGGTTATGGGACACAATGATGGGCAGGCTATCGGCAACCGGAACCCCTGCCAATTACGGCAAAACCGGGCCCCAGGCGGGGTCTGAGGCATCGACAGGGGTTTTCAGGCGGCGTTCGTTGCGTCCAGTCAGGTCGACTTGCCAGATACTGCTTTTGCCGGTGCCGCGTTCGGTGCGGAAAAACTGGATGATGCGGCCATTGGGCGACCAGGTCGGCGCTTCATCCTGCCAACTGTCAGTCAGAAACCGGCGGTCATGGCCATCAGGCGTCATCACCGCGATGCGCAAATTGCCGCAGATGCAGGTAAATGCGATCTGATCGCCACGCGGGCTCCATTCGGGGGTTGCCGCGCGGCCGCCGAAAAAGCTGATGCGGTGCTGCCCCGAACCATCGGCGTTCATGACATAGACTTGCTGGCTGCCGCCGCGATCGCTTTCAAACACGATCTTGCGCCCATCGGGTGAATAGCTGCCACCGATATTGATGCCCGGCGTGTTCGTCAGCCGTTCGGACGTTCCTCCGGTGGCAGGTACGCGATAGATGTCGGTATTGCCGGCAATGGCCATCGAATACAGGATGTAGCGCCCATCGGGCGACCAGCGCGGCGCGAATGTCGGCCCTTTGGCTTCGGTGACCAGATGTTGACGCCCGGCGCCGACATCATAGACATAGATCCGCGGGCGCCCATCGACATAGCTCAAATAGGCGATCTGGCGGTAATCGGGCGAATAACGCGGCGTCAGCGCCGTCGCCTGCCCACTGGTGATGAAGCGGTGGTTGGCGCCATCCGAATCCATGATTGCCAACTGTTTGCGCCGATGATCCTTGGGCCCGGTTTCGGCGATATAGGCGATTTTGGAATCGAAAAACGGGCTTTCACCCGACAACCGCGCATAGACCATATCCGCGCACTTGTGCGCGGCGCGCCGCCATTCGGTCGGATTGACGACATAGCCCTGCCGCGCCAGCTGTTTGCCCAGCGCAACGTCATACAAGTAACAGCCCACGGTCAACTGGCCATCACCCGAAGACTTTACGAAACCCTGCACCAACATTTCAGCCGATCGCGCGCGCCAGCCGGCAAAAGCCGGTGCCGCCACTTCGCCATAACCAATGCCCGGCAAGGCATCGGGACCGGTCGGTTTGAACAGGCCGTTATCTTTCAAATCGGCAAAGACCACACGCGCCAGATTGCGCCCCAGGGCCTCGGTCGTGCCGCCATCGGCGCCAGTCGCTACCGAACGGTCGGTGGGAAAGCTGGGGATGGCAATGCCGAGACTCTGCCAGTCACCCACAGCGGTAACCGATCCGGTCAACCCCTCATCATCACGCGATTGCGCTGCTGAAGCAGCTGGCGGTTGTTGCGCCTGCGCCAGGGCGCCAGTCGAACCGGCGCATAATGCAAACGCCATCCCGAACGCGGTAGCATTCATGAAAAACTTTGAAAGGCAGCGCATCAGCGCTTCTCCTGTTGTGTCAACTGATAGTCGAACCTGAACCTGCTGACGCGTTTCCATTGCCCATAGGCTTGCGGCGGCAGTTTGAAAGGGGCGGCAATCTGGACTGACTTGATCGCGC
>CAIPWG010000559.1 GCA_903868655.1 uncultured Sphingomonadales bacterium | reverse complement strand
GAAACCTTGCGCGCTCGCGGCGCACATGCGGTCATCCTGTCCAACGGCACCGCCAGAACATTGGGGGGCGCGATGCGCAACGCCGGGCTGACCAATCTGCTTGACCCGCCGCTGTCGGTCGACCCTTTGCAACAGTACAAGACGGTGGCGACGGCCTATGATCTCGTCTGCATACGCTATGGTGTCGCTCCCGATGCCATATCGTTCCAATCATCGAACCGGTGGGACATTGCCGGCGCAGCGCGCTTTGGTTTTCGCACGGTTTGGATCAATCGCGCAGGCGCGCCCGATGAATATCCCGACCTGCCGGCGCAGCGCGTGATCACCAGCCTTCTGGACTTGTGACAGTCCCCTTCACGAAAAAGGGGGCAAATGCGCAAACACTTGCCCCCTTGGTCATCAAACCGGCTGGCAATGGCGCATCGTCAGGAGAACTTCAGCCCCTTGACCAGCCGCACACCGTTCAGCGTCCGGGCCTTGGCCAGCACTTCCGCGGTAACGGGACTGTCGACCGACAGCAGCAACACCGCCTCGCCGCCCGCTTCGCGCCGACCGAGATGGAACGTGCCGATGTTGATCGATTCTTCACCCAGCAGCGTGCCGATCGAACCAATAAACCCGGGCGCATCCGAATTGACGATATACAGCATATCGCCATCCAGATCGGCCTCGACCGCGATCCCAAATATTTCGACCAGACGCGGCTGACCATTGCCAAACAATGTGCCTGCCACCGCGCGCTGACCGGCATCGGTATCGACCGTTACGCGTACGAGTGTACGGTATTCACCTTCGCGATCGTGGCGCACTTCGCGCACATCCAGCCCGCGCTCTTTGGCCAGGAATGGCGCATTGACCATGTTCACGGTCTGCGAATACTGCTTCATCAGCCCCGCCAGCACAGCCGCCGTAATCGGTTTCTGGTTGAGCTGCGCTGCTGCGCCTTCAACCTCAATGGCGATCTTTTTTACTTCATCGCCCACCAATTGCCCGACCAGCGCGCCCAGCTTTTCGGCCAGCGCCATGTAGGGGCGCAGTTTGGGCGCTTCTTCGGCCGACAGCGACGGCACGTTCAACGCATTCGTCACGCCTCCGGTGGTCAGATATTCGCCCAGTTGTTCGGCCACTTGCAGCGCGACATTGACTTGCGCCTCGGTGGTCGATGCACCCAGATGCGGCGTGCAGATGAAATTGGGCGTGCCGAACAGCGGGCTGTCCTTGGCCGGTTCGGTTTCAAACACGTCGAGCGCAGCGCCGCCGATATGACCTGAATCGAGCAGATCCTTGAGCGCCGCCTCGTCAATCAGCCCGCCGCGCGCGCAATTGACAATACGCACGCCTTTCTTGGTCTTGGCCAGCGCTTCGCGGTTGAGAATGTTGCGCGTCTCGCTGGTCAGCGGAGTATGCAGCGTGATGAAATCGGCTTTTGCCAGCAGGGTATCGAGATCAGCCTTTTCCACGCCGATTTCCAGCGCGCGTTCGGGTGTAAGGAACGGGTCATAGGCCACCACTTTCATACGTAGGCCAATCGCGCGGCTGGCAACAATCGCACCGATATTGCCTGCGCCGATCAATCCCAGCGTCTTTCCGGTGACTTCGACGCCCATGAAGCGGTTCTTTTCCCACTTGCCGGCCTGCGTTGAGGCATCGGCTTCGGGCAACTGCCGCGCCAGCGCGAAGATCAGCGCAATGGCATGTTCGGCCGTGGTGATCGAATTGCCGAACGGGGTATTCATCACCACCACGCCTTTGGCCGAGGCATAAGGTATATCGACATTGTCCACCCCGATCCCGGCGCGACCGATCACTTTCAGATTGGTCGCTGCATCCAGAATGGCCTTGGTCACTTTGGTGGTCGAACGGATCGCCAGCCCATCATACTTGCCGATGATCGCGATCAACTCTTCGGGCGTCTTGCCGGTAATCACATCGACGTCGCATCCCTTGTCGATAAAAATACGCTCGGCGTTGGGGTCCATCTTGTCGGAAATAAGCACTTTAGGCTTGGTCATGGGAAATACCTTCGAAAAGAACACGCGCAGGTTCCCTCTGTTCCAGAGGCAGGAACCGCGCAAAGCCGGACAATGAAGCGAAACGAAACGATCAGGCGGTCAATTGCGCCCAGGCCCAATCGAGCCATGGGCCAAGCGCCACGATATCGGCGGTGTCGACCGTGGCACCACACCATATGCGCAGTCCCGCAGGAGCATCGCGATACCCGGCAATATCAAACGCCGCGCCTTCCTTTTCCAGCAATCCGGCAAACGCCTTGATGAAATCGGCGTCGGCATCCGCGACAGTTAGGCACACCGATGTGCGCGACCGCGTGCCGCTGTCATGCGCCAGGTGCCCCAGCCAGGGGCG
>CAIPWG010000558.1 GCA_903868655.1 uncultured Sphingomonadales bacterium | reverse complement strand
TGGCCGCTGGCGACACGTTTCGTGCCGCTGCGATCGGCCAACTGAAAGTCTGGGCCGAGCGGCTGGGCGTGCCGATCGTGAGCGGCGCCGAAGGTGGCGACCCCGCTTCGATCGTGTTTGACGCGGTGAAACAGGCGACCGAGGCCGGTACCGATGTGTTGATCGTCGACACCGCCGGGCGGTTGCAGAACAAGCGTGAACTGATGGACGAACTGGCCAAAGTCCGCCGTGTGCTCGGCAGGCTGAACCCCGCGGCACCCCACGACGTGGTGCTCGTGCTCGATGCCACCAATGGCCAGAACGCGCTGCAACAGATCGACGTGTTTCGCGAAGTCGCGGGCGTGACCGGGCTGGTCATGACCAAGCTCGACGGTACCGCGCGCGGCGGGGTGCTGGTGGCAGCTGCAGAGCAATACGGATTACCGATCCATGCCATTGGCGTGGGTGAAAAGATTGATGATTTGCGCCCGTTCGACCCTGCCCTGGTCGCTCGGGTGATTGCCGGAGACACCCAGTGAACGCGCAGCCCAAACCGACCAAAAGCGCCGGCGCGGCGTGGATCAATCTGCTCGTTGATTACGGCCCGCTACTCGTATTCTTCCTCGCTTATCGCCATTACACACCCAAAGGTGGCGATGCGGGCCTGGCCGCCATCGTCGGCGTGACCAAAAGCACGATCGCGTTCATGGTCGCGACGGTCGCAGCGCTTGCCATCTCGAAATGGCGCCTGGGCAAAATTTCCCCGATGCTGTGGCTGTCGTCCACATTGATCATCGGGTTTGGCGCGCTAACCGTGTTTTTCGGCGATCCGACCTGGATTCAGATCAAGCCGACCGTGATCTATGTACTGTTCGCAGCAATCCTGTTTGTCGGCCTGCGCCTGGGCCGGCCGATGCTGCGCGATCTGCTGCAATCCGCCTTTGACGGGCTGGATGATGCGGGTTGGTTGAAACTTTCGCGCAACTGGGCCTGGTTTTTCGTGTTTCTCGCAGTGCTCAACGAAGTGCTGAGACACTATTTCAACAAGGACAATGGCGGCTTCGAAACCTGGCTGACGATCAAAGTCTGGGGTGTGACTACGCTGTCGTTCGCTTTTACCTTTGCGCAACTGCCCATGCTGCTGCGCCACGGCATGGGCGAACAGGCCACAGACGAAGCTGAAACCACCACCCCCCACGATTGAAGCCCGGGCGTCAGCCCGCGTGGTGCCCCAATGTCCAAACATAAGCCGCTACGGCGCGAACGTCGGCGGCATCGAGCGGTGCGCCCCCCCGTGCCGGCATTCCGCCACTCGCTTGCTTGGGATGCGCCACACCCATAGCGATCGTACCCGCCAGCCCTGACACCGAGCCATCGCTCCATTGGTATGTCGGGCCCACCAATGCGCCGCCCGCCGTGCTGCCGCGCCCATCCGATCCATGGCAGCCAAGGCACGTGCCACCCTTGGCCTCACCGAAATAGATCTGACGGCCGCGTGCGACCTCATCCGCGCTCGATCCAGCCGGGATCAGCGATGCGGCGGCCTTGGCGGCGCCGGAGGCGCGGGAGGCAGCGGCGGGGAAGCGGGCGGCGGCGGCGTGGGCGCCGG
>CAIPWG010000557.1 GCA_903868655.1 uncultured Sphingomonadales bacterium | reverse complement strand
GGCGTTCCCAAATCGATCTTGCGCACCACGCCCGTTCCATCAGCTGGCCGCACATGAAGCGCATATTCGCCCGACTCGTCCGAAAAATACGCAACCGATTTGCCATCGGGCGACGGCGCGGGATCGCGTTCGGCAACGCCTGCGGTCTGTGTCAGATTGCGCGCATCGCCCTTTTCGGCCGGGATCGACAGAATCTCGCCATGAGCCTCGATCACGATCCGCTTGCCCGAAGCGGTCAGCACCGCTTTGGCAATATCGCCCGCTTCAAGCGTTTTGACATGCGCGCGGCGCGCCAAAGCTTCGGCGCCAAGGGTGATCTGCGGTTGTGACACCGTACCGCTGGCCAAATCATAGAGTTCGATCTTGCCGAAATGGTCGATCACGATCGCACCCGGGCCGGCAGCGGCAGATGCCATGTCAAATCCATGATCGTTTGCGATCACCCGGCTGACCGTGCCGCCGTGCCCGGCATAGCGATACAGCGTGACCGGACCATCACGGTCCGACAGAAAATAAACATCATCGCCCACAAACATCGGATTGCGGTCATTGGAGTTGTCGCGCGGCACTTTCGTGATCGCGCTGTCTTTCAAATCTGCGATCCAGATCCGGTCGGTCTGGCCACCGCGATAGCGTTTCCACGCCGGCTGCCACTGGTTGAACGGCGTATACGCAATATGGCTGCCATCGGCGCTGAGCGCGCCCTGTTCACCTGAAGACAACGGTATCGGGCGAGGATCGCCACCGGTAACCGGAATCAGATAGAACCGATCAAGATCCCTGACGGTTTCGCGCGACGAACGGAACAGGATATTACGGCCATCGGCAGTCCAGCCCAGCGCGACATCGTTGCCCGGATGCCAGGTCAGTCGTCGCGGCGTGCCACCCGTGGCGGGCACAACATAGATATCGCGGTTGCCGTCATAGCGACCGGTAAACGCGATCATCGCACCATCGGGGGAAAACACGGGCTGCGTATTATCGCCCTGACCGGTGACCAACACCCGTGCAGCACCGCCTCCGCGCGGTGCGACCCAGATGGAGCCCGCATAATCAAACGCTATTTCGGTCGCCGACAGGCTGGGATGCTGCAACAGGTGTGGCGGTTCACGTCCCTGTGCTGACGTACCAAAGACCAGCGCCGAAATCAGAGCCGTTGTTGCAAAAACCGCAGCGCGCATCGCATCCCCCACTGTGATGAAACCGCGACACGCGGAGTCATCGCAACGGGTGATGCCAGTCCTGTTGAAGAAATCAACCTGTTGCAGCTGAAATCAAAATTGCCCGCGCAGGCCCATTTAGGCGGTGCTCCCCAGACTGTTGTAGCCCGCTGCGGTCTGATACCGTTTATCGCCGATATTTTCGAACCGGCCAAACAGCGTCAACGCCGGTGCCAGTTTCCATTCGACCCGCCAATCAACCAGCGCATAGCCTGGCAACATCTGGCTGCTGGACGCAGTGTCGAACGATGCACCGGCCCAGCGCAGCGCCACGCTGGTGCTGACCCCGGCGGACAGATCATAGCCGAGTGTGGCATTGAGCAAATGGCGTGGCACGCGTGGCAATTGCACGCCGTAAGTCACCGCACCCGGGGTGCGGTCTTCGTTGACCACAATGGCATAGTTGGCATCGGCGAAGACCTTTGCAATTCTTGCGTGGCCGGTCAGTTCCAGCCCGCGCCCCTGTGCCGCGGCAACATTGGCGTAATAGCCAAAGCCATTGATCAGACAGGCAGGCGGCAGCGTCGGGTCCTTTGGGTCGATCGGATAGGGGCAATAGGCAAAACCGATCAAGTTGGTAGTGTGGCGTTCCCACCAGACCACGCCCACTTGCACGGCTTTGCCAAACAGACCGCGTTCAAGGCCTGCTTCCCAGCCCTTTGCGCGTTCAGGTTTCAAATTGACCGAGCCGTAGTCGCTGTACAGTTGATACAATGACGGGGCCTTGAACCCCTGATCATAGCTGGCACGTACCACAGTCGTGCCCTGGTCGGGGGTATAGACCGCGCCCGCGCTGAACACCGTGGAGCCGCCAAATTGCGAATGATGGTCGTAGCGCACCCCGCCATTCAGCGTGAAACCGGTGAACGGCGAAACACGGGCTTCGCCATAAATACTGTTGGTATTGGCGACTAAGGGAAACAGTTCATAAGGCTGCAGCGCATCATATGGGCTGCCCACGCGCATATGCTGTTCTTCGCGTTCGGCACCAAACACCAGATCCACGCCTTTCGCCGCCGTCAGAGTGCCCTGGTATTCATACCGCAAAGTTCGTCCGTGCCCGACGAAGCTGAGCTGCGGGGTCTGCAAAGGATAAAAATCCTCGTTGTGGGTCTGATCCGCCTGCACCGAAATGCGGTTCTTGAACCGCCCATCGAGCAGCGCGACATTAAGCCCGGCATAGGCCGACCATTGCTTCATCAGCGCATAATCGCCTGAAAATATCCCGTCGGGCAGACTGAAGGTGTCAGAAAACCCGTTGCGCGCGCTGTCCCAATAGCCACGCAAATCCAGCGCAACCGCAGGCGTCAGATGGAAAGTCAGCATGCCACTGGCCGCCTGCCGGGTATACCCATTGGGTTGGGTACCACCGCTCAGTGTAGGAATACCCTCGGTGGCAAACGTGCTGCCCGACACGCGCCAATCCACCCATGACGAGGTGCCGCCAAGCCCGGCATGAGCATCGACCGTCTGATGTGAACCTGCCTCGACCGACAGATCAGACTGCAAGGGCCGCGTCGGCACCACAGTCGTCACATTGATGATACCGCCCAGTGCATGTGATCCCCACAGGATCGATTGCGGCCCGCGCAGAATTTCAACCCGTGCGATGTCATCGGCAAACAGCTGCGAAAAATCGAAACCCCCGGTAATCGCGGTGGGATCGGACATACGCATTCCGTCGATCACCACAACGTTGTCTGCGGGATCTGCCCCGCGAATGCGCAAGCTGGTCACCTGGCCATAGCTGCCGGTCCGTGCCAGGCTGATCGAAGGCGTGCGATCAAGCACATCGGTCAGCGCGATGGGCTGCGCGGTTTCGATCGCTTGCCGATCGAGCACGGTCACACTGGATGAAACGCGGGTTTCATCAACCGGCGCACGCAGCGCGGTTACGATAATCGTGCCGTTGTCATCAGCAGACGTTTCGGCCGATGCGGCCACGGCCAGGCCCGGCACGGCGCACAGCGCCAGGGCAGTCAAAGTTTTGCGGATCATCCTGTATTCCCATTGCACATTCACACGGAAGCCGCGTCGGGCGCGCTGTTGCAAAGGGGATGGCGAGCCAAGACGCGCGGACACCCCTTCGCAAGGCGCACCCCACGAAGCCATCGCCCCGCGGACAAAGCCCGCGAAACGAACACCCGTCGCTCATCAGGGAAACCCCGGACGCACCGAACACCCCTGTCGGCACGAAGAACGACTGCGGCAGGCAGGTCTCCTGACTCACGGGTCAATGCCGGCCCGGCCGCCTTCTCGGGAACAGTGTTCCCAATGGCATGATGGCTGGATGGCTCACCGCTTACAGTTGCAGGGGCAGTCCGGGATTTTCACCCATGTTCCCTTTTGATCCCCGGCTAAAGGGAACCTGTCGCAGGCTATGCGAATATCGCGCAGCTTCAGGCTTGGCAACCCGGCTTACGCAGAAGGGGCAGTTTCTGCCTCGATCGCGGCGTAAAGATCGAACGGATCGATCACTGCACGACCCAGCGCAGCCTCGAATTCCAACTGCGACGACGCTTCGCGATAATCGTGCCGCACTTCGCCCGACAGGTTCGACTGAAAGATGCCCGCAGCACTGACCGGCAGAAAGTCCTCGTATTGGATCGGCGTCATCACGATGGTGCCATCGTCCAGCACCCGGCGGTGGGCATGGATCAACCCCTGTTCGACCAGTGCCGGCAGATCGTCAGGAAACGCAGCAAATGCGCGCGCCAGCCGTTCGCCATAAGCCACAGCGCGATCGCCCGCAGAGGCTTGGGCCAACAACCCATCATAAAGCGCGCGGCCCTTGCGCGTCAGTGCCGCGCCGCGCTGTTCGATCTCTCCAAACCGGGCGGTGTGGCGGCCCACAGCGTCACCGG
>CAIPWG010000556.1 GCA_903868655.1 uncultured Sphingomonadales bacterium | reverse complement strand
CGACACCCTGCTGTCCAACAACATTATCGCCACGCGCGATGCCGGGTCGGCCCGGATTGTGGGGGCGCAGGGCCAAATCCGCATTTTTCCGGCGAACGGCTGGCGATTGGAGGCGGGGTGGGAAGCGGAAGCCGCGCACCTTGTCCGAAACCGGCTCGGTTACGCGCTCGACGATTCGCGCCTGCCCGTCGTGCCAGTCTATACGGTGCGACTTGCGGGCCACCGGTCGTTCGCGATACTTGGCGGCACCGCAGACCTCGGCGGTGAAGTGCGCCAGATCGGACCCGGCCGACTGAGCTTTGACCCGCAACTCGACCGCAGAATTCCGCCACGGCTGGAAACCGGTATGTCGGGCGAAATCCGCTGGTCCCGCGTGCTGTTTGGCATACGCTTCGACAATCTTCTCGGCGCACGCAGCGACACATTTGCCTTTGGCAACCCGCTCCGCCTCGCAACCAGTCCGCAATATGTGCCGATGCGACCGCGCACCATTTTGCTCTCGATCGGGTTCAGGCCCTGACCGTTATCCATCGACCAGCGTGCGGACCAGCCCCGGTGACAGCACCTGCGGCAGTACCTGCACCGGCCCTTTGACGGGATACCACAGATAGAGCGGCACGCCCGCGCGGGCATTTGCCGTCAACAGGCGCGTCACCTCGGGGTTGGAACGGGTCCAGTCAGCCTCCATCATAACTGCGCCACGACGGTGAAAGGCTTGGCGCACGGTTTGCGTGTTGAGGCTGGTCGCCTCGTTCACCTTGCAAGTCAGGCACCATGCCGCCGTGGCATAGACCAGCACCGGACGATGCAGCGCCTGTAACTCGGACAGCCGTGCCGCACTGTAGGGCTCGACATCGGCACTGCCGTGGGCCGCGGCCGGGGTCAGCGCAAAGGTGCCCACTCCGAATACAGCCAATGCCAGCGCAGCGACCACACCTGGCATCGCCGGCCATGCTGGCAACATGGAGCGTTGACGCGCACCGGTCAGCCAGAGCGCCAGCCCGAGCAGTAGAACACCGCCCAGCGCCGCGGTCATTGCTCCCACCCCCGATTGCTGCCCGATCAGCCACGACAGGCCAAGTGCAGTGGCAAACATCGGCACCGACAGCACATGACGCAGGATCGTCATCCAGGCACCAGGCCGCGGCATGCGCCGTCGCGCAGGTTCCCAAAAACCGATGACCAGAAACGGCAGAGCAAGACCGAACCCGAGCCCGGCAAAAATCGCCAGGCCGGCCAGGGCGGGCAGCACCAGTGCCGCCCCCAGAGCGCCCGCCATGAACGGGCCCGAGCAGGGCGTTGCGACAAATGCGGCAAGCGCACCAGTGCCCAGGCCACCGAAAAACCCGTTCGAGCCCAGCGTAGCAAAGCCGAGCGCGGGCAGTTCGAACAGACCAGCCAGATTGAACGCAATCGCCGCCACGAGCAGCAGGAGGACCGCGACGACAGCCGGGTTCTGCAACTGGAATGCCCAACCGACCGCCTCGCCCCCGGCGCGCAGCAACAGCACCGCCGCGCCGAGCATCAGCATCGTGCCGACCGCTCCGACCAGATAACCGAGCGTTTCGGACCGCGCTTCCCTCCTGCCCGCACCCGAACGTACGAGCGCCATGGCCTTGAGGCTGAGGATCGGAAACACGCATGGCATGAGGTTGAGCAACAGTCCGCCCAGCACCGCGGAAGCCACCGGCACCATGACGGAGGAGAGCACGCCGGCACGGTTGGACACGTGCCCGCCTTGCCTTGCCGCAACGGGATTACCGCGCTGAGCCGCGATCTGCCAGGCATGCGTGACGCCGCCATCCGCACTGCGCTCGACCAGCACGACCTGCCCGAAGACATCGGCATGAGCCGTGCCCAATGCCGCACTGATAAGCATGTGCCCGCCGTGCGCATCTACGATGCGAACGGGTCCCGTCACACCCCCGGCGGGATCGACCGGAAAGAGCTCGATCCGGTCTGGTGTGTCGTGCCAGGGCAGATCGATCTGCATCGTCAGCGTCTGGCCAGAGACCATGTAACGCGCACGTGCGTCCACGACTTGTGGCAAAAGCGCTTGCGCCGAGGCGATCAGCGAACGGGCGGATGGATCGGTTTCGCCATCACCGACCACCAGATTGTGCGATAGATGGACCATTTCGGGAACACAGGATTCCTGTGAACAGACCAGAAGGTCGATTGTCCCGCCAATCTGCAGCGGCGTGCCGGGCGGTATCGCGGCGTTGAGCGCGAGATCTGCGACCAGCACCGTGCGCCCATCGTGGACATTCATCGCGATACCACCGATCGTCATGCGGGTGGGCACGGGATGGCGCGGCGTGGATATCGTGGCGCCCCGCGGGAGAGCCCAGGCGAACCTTGGTGCATAGCCGCTGTCACCCGGGTTCAACCAATAGATGTGCCATCCGTGTGGCGGTTCGATCACGATGGCCAACGGCACGCTGTGTCCCGCAGCGGGATGCGACGATTGGGCCACCAGCGAAGCCCGGACTTCGGGTGCGGCGATCTGGGCGGTTGCGGGCACCGCGCATGCGACTGCTGCCCATGCCAGCAACAGGCGGAAAAGTGCGTTCAGCGAATAACCCACGCGGTCACTCCTTCCTGTTCGAGAAAAGTTTCACAGTGCGCACCTTGCAACATCGCGAGGGTCGACAGGACCCCAGCTTCGATGCAAGTTGACGCCGCAACGGTGACCGCGCGTGGAGCGCCAACAATTGACATCCCCGTTCGGGGGTCGAGAATATGGGAATATCGGCGCCCCGCACGCTCAACGAAGCGGCGCGCATCGCCGCTGGTGGTGATTGCTCCGCTGTCGATTTCGAGCCATGCGGATGCGGCTTGCTGGTAGACCGCGTCAATCAGCACACGCCATCGCCCGCCATTGGCCCTTGGCCCGGTGACGCACAAGTCGCCACCAAAATTGACCAGCACCGGCACATCGCATTCCGCTCTGGCACGAGCGACTGCCATGTCGACGGCATATTCCTTGGCAATGCCGCCAAGATCTATTTCCATTCCTGGCCGCAAAGTCAGTGTGCCGTTCTGCCAGCGCGTCTTGCCCCAACCGACGAGCGGCAACAGGTCGGCCACCCGGCGTTCGTCGGGCACGCGGTCGGACCCGTCGAACGTCCAGGCCTTGCGCAAAATGCCTGAAGTGATGTCGAACAGGCCGTCGCTGATCGCATGGCAATGCGCGGCATAATCGATCAGCAGCCGGGCTTCGGGATCGAGCGCCAAGGGGGCGCCGGCCATTGTGTTAATCTTCCCGACCACGCTTTCGGGCAGATAGCGGCTGAATTTGGTCTCGATCCGCCGTGCCTCGGCCTCGATCACCGCCCCGATCCGGGCAGACAGAGCAGCGTCAGCGCAATCGACCTGCACTTCGCAGGGCGATCCCATCGCCGTAAAACTCCTGGTCAGCACCATCATCGCAATCCCGCAGCAGGCGGCCGGATCCCGGGGGACAGGATCCGGCCGGACATTTCCTGCCCCAAGGCTACATGCGCAGCCTCAGTCCCGTCATCACGCTTGTCGCGCGAACTCCGGAAAACAGGTCGAGCCCCGACAATTGTCCCACTGCATTGGCAATCGTGTGCGGGCCGGTCTGACGATAGCTTTCGCCCTCGATATAAAATTCGCCGGTGCCGAACACCCGCACTCCGATCTTGCCGCCGATCGTACTGGCATTGAACCGGCTGAGTCTGCTGTCAGAACTGGCATAATTGGGCAATGCGGACCCACTAACCAGATAATACGTGAAAAAATTTGCCGCAGTCTGGTGATAATAGCGGTAGATCGGCTTGATGTAGAGCGTTGACCCCAGCGGGATCTGTTCAGACACTTCGGCCGTGAGCGAATTGACGCCCCATGTGTCATGATAATAGCGCACAGACACATCGGCCACGGTTGGCCCGAGCGCCAACTTGTTGCCCCAGTACACGCTTTCACGAGTACGGGTGCGCGGCCGATTTTCAAACAGGTAGTCAAGCGGCGCACCGCTCACTGAATCGACCACGGACAAGACACGATAGGGATCGGCCTGATAGCCCTTGCTGCTGCTAAGGTTGACATTGACCTGGGTGATCCAGAACCGGGTCAACGTTTGCGAGATACCGGCAAGCACGCCGTACATTGCCTTGCTGTCGTTGCCGCCGCCGATCTGGCTATTCAGGTTTTGAAATGGGGCGGGCGTCCCGTTGAACGGACGCGAGATGTCTTCTTCCAGATTGACCGAGATCGA
Organism: uncultured Sphingomonadales bacterium; assembly: GCA_903868655.1. GTDB lineage: Bacteria > Pseudomonadota > Alphaproteobacteria > Sphingomonadales > Sphingomonadaceae > Novosphingobium. Next base: position 2,068 of record CAIPWG010000556.1, on the reverse strand, counting down.
CAGCGTGGTGTTCTTCTGATTGAAGTCACGCGCAATGCCGAAATTTCCGGTCACGCTGGTATAGTCACGCTCGATCGAGGCGCCGACCCCGACGTTAAGGCGGGTATCCGGATTGGTCAGCCATGAAAAACCGCCATTCCCCGCAAACCGATGATCGTGGAACGAGGCCAGCGGCAGGGTACGGGCAGGCACAGAATAGCTCGATTGCGCATAGGCCGTGCCGGGAATCGTGGTGATGGTCCCTCCGCCTGAAGCGCTGGTGCTGGTTATCTGGGTACTTGTCGTCTTTTGACGCACGATCGAGCTGAAGGTCTGGTCCGTTGCCGAGGGGGTCGCGCCGTTTGGTGTTGCCCCGGTCAGCGAATCAAACGTGAAATTACCGCTGATCACGCTGCCGTTAGCCAGAAAATTCTGCACATTGAACACGGGCTCGAACGCCTGGACCCGGCTGCCCGCTTCCTTGTAGAACAGGACCGAGGTGTCATAGACATACGTGTCTGGTCCAGGGGCCGGCTCTTTCATGAGGTCGTGCACCACCACTTGCGGAGTTTCGTCGGTATCGTCCTGGGCGAGCGCCGCGCTTGCGCCAATCAGATTGGCGCTGAGCATCGAGATGCCAGCCGCGACGCGGCCAAGCTTTCGCACCCTATGTGCGACGGGGCTAGTCAATTGCATCCACAGCCTCCGCCGCTGGCACTGCGACCGCCGGTCGCGCCTTCTTTGCTGAAATAGATATGTTCGTGATACCCACTAAGATTCCCCTCAGAATCTAGCGCCATCACATTTCGTGCGAGCACGTCGCGCTGCCACGGCTTAACCCCGACATGGGCGCAACCGCACAGCATGGCCAGGCCAAGCACAAGGATCATCTTGCGGATCATCATCTTTGCCTTTCGGTGGAGTTTTCGGGATCAGCCCTGTTCGCCGACCAGCGCGGACACATGCTGGCTGTATTCGCCGGTCTTGTTGTCAAAAAAGCCATGGTGGACAAACCGCTGGCGGCCATCGCGTCCGATCAGGACCGACGTTGGCATTGTCGAAACCTTGAAACGCGTGGCGATGGCTCCGGCGGGGTCATAGACCACTGGCAGGCTAGCACCGACAGCCCGCAGAAAATTAGCCGCGGCCTTGGGATCGCGGTCGAGATTGACCGTGACGATGACCAGATCCTTGCTGCCATAGGTTGCGCGCAGTTGGTTGAGATACGCAAAAGAAAGGCGGCATGGCGCGCACCACGACGCCCAGAAATCGACATAGACGACTTTGCCGTGATATCTGGACAAGTCGAAAGAGCCGTCCGCTTCAGCCGCCATGGCGTTGACAGAACCGGCCGTTGACGCGCCGACACCAATTGATAGCGCAATGAAGGCCGCTGCAATCGCATACCGAATACGGCCAAGTCGTGTGATAGGCGTCGAAAAGTGGCTTTGCATGAATGCCTCGCGTTGGCGGTCCCTCATTACAGACGCCGCAGCAAACGCGTGGCCACAGTTGGCCAATGTCTCGTCCAGCTTAAAAGTTCCGCAGCGAGGCAAATTGCCACGCCGCGCCATGCTGTATGGCGTCGATGAACCTTGCATATAGATCGCCCGGCACCGAAACGGGTCGAGGCCGGGCGATTTGATATTTGCCGACAGGACGGGAATGACCCGCCCTGCCCCGTGGATCACGCCAAAAGGCTGAACGTCGAACCGGACTTCATCGCTGCGCCGGCGCTCGCCGCCTGTTGCACAGGATTTGGCGTTGGCGTGCTCGCAACCGGAGGAGCCTGCTTCACTGCATTTTGTTGCTGGGACTGCCACGCCGCCGAAACGGCACTGGCCCCACCTATACGCATACCCATGTCAAATCTCCCAATTGGGGTATCAATGACGCACCGAAACGTAGAACGTCCGATGCCTGGCATAGTTAAGGTGCAACATCGGTTGCGCAAATGGCGCCGTCGACGCTCAAACGTCTGGAAATCAGGTCAAAGGTAGCCGCTCGATGCCGGGATTGAACCCGCCATCGAGCGACCCGATACGCCCAACGGCGACACTGGTCAGCCTTGGTGCCTGGCCGTTGCCAT
>CAIPWG010000555.1 GCA_903868655.1 uncultured Sphingomonadales bacterium | reverse complement strand
GCGGCCTTTGTCGCCACGCCCTGCACCGGCCCGTTCATGGCCGCCGCTATGGGTGCGGCCTTGGTCTTACCTACGATTGCGGCGCTCGCGGTATTTGGCGCACTGGGCTTTGGTCTGGCCCTGCCATTTCTGGCCATCGGTTTCATCCCCGCCTTGCGACGGCTGCTGCCCCGCCCCGGTGCCTGGATGGTGTGGTTCCGCCATGCCATGACCGTGCCGATGGGGCTGACGGTGCTGGCGCTCGGCTGGCTGGCGTGGCGCCTTGGCGGCGCAACGTATGCAGCAGCCACGCTGACCCTGGCCGCAGGCGTGCTGGTGCTGCTGGCCTTTGCCGGACGCAGTCAGCATGCCGGACGTGCCACCAGCCGGCTGATCGTGCCGGGGCTGCTCGCACTGGCCGTGTTGGCAGGCGCTGCGGTTCCGCGCCTGGCGAGCGCCGAACGCCATGACGATGCCAGCCTGATCGGCGCACAGCCCTTCACCGAAGCCGCGCTCAATGCCGCTCGCGCCGCACACAAGCCGGTATTTGCCTATTTCACCGCCGACTGGTGCCTGTCGTGCAAAGTCAACGAACACGTCGCGATCGAAACCGACCAGACCGCGCAAGCGTTCCGCAAGGCGGGTGTCGTCGTGCTGGTTGGCGACTGGACCCGGCGCGACCCCGCGATCACCCGGTTCCTGACGAGTGCGGGTGCCGCAGGTGTGCCGCTATACTTGTGGTACCCCGCCGATGGCGAGGCGCAGAAACTGCCGCAAGTCATGACCCCGTCGACGCTGGCAGCGCTTACAACGACTGGCCATCGTCAACCGTAACATGCGCGCCGGTAACATAGGCCGAAGCGTCGGAGGCAAAAAACAACATGGGGTCGTTCAAGGCCTCAATCGGGGTCAGGCGGCGGCGGGGCCAGGTCTGAACTTGCGCCTTGCCACCCTCCGTCGCAAACCAGTGCTCATCAATTTCGGTCAGGATATAGCCCGGCTGCACCGTGTTGACGTTGATCCCCAGACGCGCCCATTCGCGTGCCAGTTGCCGTCCCAGATGCACCACCGCCGCCTTGCTCGCGGCATAAGCGGCATCACCCTGCCCGGTCATTTCAGCAGTAATCGATCCGGTCAGTACGATCCGCCCGCGCCCTGATTGCTTTGACCCGGCCGCAATCATCCGCCGTGCGGCTTCGCGCGCAGTCAGATACACCGCGGTGAAATTGGTATCGATCACGCTGCGCACCTGATCGGCGGACAAGTCGACAGTGCGTCCTGCCACCGCGATCCCGGCATTGGCCAGCACCGTATCGGGGGGGCCAAACCGAGCCTCTGCTGCGTCGAACGCGGCGATAATCGATGCCTCGTCGGTCACGTCCATCGCCACTGGCAGCGCATTCGCACCAATGGAGTCGGCCAGCGCGGCAATCCGGTCGACCCGTCGCGCGCCCAGCACGACTTTGGCACCCGCTGCGGCAAACAACCGCGCCAGGTGCGCACCGATACCCGAACTGGCCCCGGTGATCAGGGCAACACGGCCATCGAGCGAATAATTCGGGCGTTCCATCGGCATCCTCGCGCTTGAGCGTTTGACCGTAACGGTAAACGCTCAAGCGTGATTGGCAACCAGGCTATTTGGCAGCCTCTTTGGCGCGGGCAACGATCGTGACCGGGGTATGGTCGGCAGCCAGCCGGGCAAATACCGCACGCACGTCCTCTGCAGTGACGGCAGCCAATCCGGCACCCGTCTCAAGCACTTGTGCACGCACCCGCGGATCGCGCGCCACCATGGGCAACCAATTTGCCCAAAATCCGTTGCTCTCCATATCCTTGGTCCGCCCCTCGACCAAGGGGCGGCGTGCGCGTTCGAGCGCGTCGGCGGTGATCGGTTTCGCAGCCAGGTCCTTCACTTCCGCTTCAAGCAGGCTGCGGAACGTCGCGAAATTGGCCGGTGGGGTTTCCAGCACCGCGCCGAGATAGCCCAACCCGTCGATCTGAACCGATGCCACTGCCTCGGTCATCGGCGAATAGGTGATCCCAAGCTTTTCGCGCACAGTGTCGATCAGCCGTGATTGCAACACGCTTGCGGCCACGCGTGCGGCATAACTGGCGCGGGGATCGGTGAAATAGTCGGGCAAGACCCAATATTCGCCATAATATGCCTGATCGGCGCGTCCCCCATGCAGGGCCACGTGCGGCTCTGCCGACGGTGCGGGCAAGGCTGCATGCGGGGTGACATCGCTGCGTGGTGGCAGAACCGGGCCTGCGGCAAACGTCGTTTGCATCGCACGGATTGCCGCATCGACGGTCACATCACCCACCACGACAACATCTGCCGGACCAGCCAATGCGTGCTTCAGCAAAACCGACAGGTCGGCTGCCTTGGTTGCCACGATATCAGCCGCATCGGGAATTTCGGAATAGCGGGTATCGCCGCTGCTCAGCAAACTGTGCGACGCCCGAGCGAACACGGCCCCGGGATTGGCTGCGACTTGGCCTGCAATCATCGGTGCTACAGCGGTCAGCTTATCACCAAGCTCGGGCCGGAACCCGGCATCGCGCGATTGTGCCGCAAGCAATTGCATTTCGATGGCAAAGTCGGCCGGGCGCGTAGCCCCGCTCAGCACAAACGCACGGGTTTCGGCTTTCAAGTCAGCCCCGATCGTATGCCCGCCGCTTTGCGCCCAGCGCTCGATATCGCCCGCCGACAGCTTGCCCGTGCCACCCAGCGGCGCGAGGGCCGAAGCCCACAGCGCATGGATCAGGGCCGGATCGGTGCCTGCCCGGCCATTGCCCAAAGCGACTTTGATGGCGATGCGGTCTTTTTCAAACTTCGTCGGCTTGACGACCAGACGGCTGCCATTGGCGAACATGACCGTGGTCGTGCCCAGCGCGGCATCCTCGGTTTGTTTTGCCACCACTCCGGGCGTGCCGAATTCGCCATAAGGCCACACCACCGCTGCCTCTGCGGCACGCACGGTCAGTTTCGCCGCGTTGTCGGCGGCCAGTGCCGCCTCCAGCGCGGATGTCCCGACTGGCCCTGCTTGCGCCGCACGGAACAGTACCGGGCCTGCGCCGGCAAACAGCCGGCCTAGCGCCGCCGATACGTCAGCCGGGGTCAGGCTGGCCAACATGGGGCGGGCTTGCGCCAGATCTTGCGCGGGGCTGGTGAAAATCTGGTCTTCGTTGACCGTTGACACCAGAGCATCGGCGATTTCACCATCCTTGCGTGTGGTGGCATTGGCCGCCGTGGCTTCGAGCAAAGTCGAAACCTGGGTTACCGCGCGCTTCAGATCTTCAGCCCCCGCGCCGTCGGCGATCAGGCGCCGCTGTTCTTCGACCACCGCCGCCAGCGCCGGTTGCCATTTGTCAGGCGCAGCGCTGATCTGCAAAAATGTCAGCGCGGCCACGCCATACAACGACGCCGCGGTTTGCGCCTGTGCCGCCACATAGGGGCTACCCGGGCGCGCCGAGCGATCCGCCAGACGATTGTTGAGCACCGTCGCCGCCACCAGCTCGGCCATTTTTTCGCGGTCATAGGCTTGTGTTTCGGCACGCGGATCGACCGGACGCTGCCATGACAGGCTCAAGGTATCAGGTGCGCCTGCGGCCACGAATTCGCCCGCCGGGCGCAGCGGGTGCGGGACACCCGGATTCAGCGTGTCGGCGGGTGCGGCCGGTTTCCAGTCGGCAAAGCGCGACTTGATTTCGGTTTCGACTTTGGCGACATCGATATTGCCGACAATCACGATGGTCGCGTTATCGGGTCGATAATTGGCCGAATAATAGCGCCGCAGCCGCTCGGGCGTCGCCGACTTGATCGTTTCGACCTGGCCGATCGGCCAGCGCGCAGGCAGGGGCGTACCTGCCAGCGCATTGTTGAGATTGGCCTTGATCGACCGATAAGCGGGGCTGTCGCGCAGCCGCTCTTCGGACAGGATAACCCCGCGTTCAGCCTCGACTGCAGCAGGCGACAAAGTCAGCCGTTCGCCAATTTCGCGAAGCAGGGTCAGCCCGGTATCGAGCGCGCTCGCATCCGCTTTGGGAAAAGTGAACATGTAAACGGTCTGGTCTTGCGCGGTAAACGCATTGGTATCGGGACCAAACCGCAAGCCCTGACGTTCAAGCATCCGCACCACTTCGCCATCGGCAATATGGGCGCTGCCGCGAAATGCCATATGTTCGAGATAGTGCGCCAGCCCCTGCTCCTCGTCCCGCTCTTTCAGGCTGCCCGATCCGATCCGCAGCCGCATCGCCACACCGTCGGCCGGCGTATCGTTGTGCATGATCGCATAGCGCAGACCATTGGGCAGCGTGCCGAACCGCACGGCCGGGTCGGCCGGGCGATGCAGATAATCCTGCGCCCATTGGCCCGGCTGTTTGACCGGCACATACTCGGCCAGTGCGGGATTGGCAGACAGGGCAAGCGCGAGCAGACTGACCGAAAGACACAGTTTCATGTTTCAGTTCTCCCAAGGTTTCGAGCAAAGATGTTTTCGAGCTAAAATGCGATGACAAATCAGGCCGCGCGCCAGCCGCCGGCAGAACCGGGCCAAGGTCGATAAGGTCCACGGCTGTTGCGCAAT
>CAIPWG010000554.1 GCA_903868655.1 uncultured Sphingomonadales bacterium | reverse complement strand
CATTCCGGCTATGGATGACCGAAATCCATTCGGTTGCATTTGGCAAAGATGGCCAGCGGTTTATCGTGTCGATGCTGGGCAAACCCGATGAGGCGGCTTCGCTGGCCAAACGGCTGAAAGATTTCATCAGCAGCCAGGCGGTCATGGTGTCGATGGGCAGCAGCGGTGATCAGGAACGCGCACAGCGCGCCGGAATGATGAATGCCCAGCTCAATCCGGGCAATGCGCCCTTGCCATTCGGCCAGATCCCGCCGCGCAGCGACCCACACGATCAATAATCGATTGCGCGCAACGGCACCCGTCCCGGTGCGATCAGATCCTGTGCCAGCTTCCAGTCGGCCGACAGCCATGTGCCGTAGTCGCCCGGGCGCAAAATCACCGGTTGCGACGGCAACGTCTCGGCCGGATAAAGCCCGTCGCCTGCAGTCGTCAGAATGGCAAAGCTCGGCACTTCGGAATCGCGCCAGATGCCGGCAAAGGCGAACACCGGCCGGTCGATCGCGCCAAACCATGATGCGCCCCCGCGAAAGGCTGTTGCCGGGACCAGACAACGAAATTCGGTGTGGCGCAACGTGCCGATCCAGAACGGGCTGGCGCAATTGCGCACATGCGTGACCACATGCGTGCCGCGCGGTGGGGGTGGCACACCCCATTGGCGCGGAACCAGAAAACGCGCCCGGCCAGTGCCACGCACCACCACCGGGGCAAAACTGCTGGGCGCAACCACCCCCCCGGTCCAGACATCGCCCCCACCATCGGCACCCAGCGCCGCCGCGATCTGCACGGCGGCTGCATCAAGGCGATAGGGGGCTGCCACCTCAACCCGCGGACAGCAACCAGACGCATGCCGATGCGATCCCGCCGAGCGCCAGTGCGGTGGCCATCACCAGCAAATTGGCGGCGATCGACGCGCCTTTGGTTCGTCGGCCGAAATTTTTGCGCGGGGTGGGTCGTTCCAGACTGAGCTGAATCCGCGCCGCCGCAAATGATCCTGCCACACCGAACAGCAGGACCACCGGCACCAGCAACGGTGCGCGCACAGCCAGCGCCAGCACGACCAGCCCAAGCACCGGCGCCACCGTAGCCGATGCCGCCAGCGCCTTGGCCCGGCCCAAGACAACCTTGTCGATCGGTGCCACGGTCAAAAGATCAGGCGTGTCCTCACCCGAAATTATCAGCCACGCCACATCCCCGGTCAATTGCGTGGTGACAAACACCCCGATGAACGCGACTGCGGGCCACAACACCGACTGTTCCTGCAACAGCACCAGCAGCAGCGGCACCAGATACACCAGCCGCAACAACATCGTCGCCAAAATCTGTGGATTTCGCCGCAACAGCACCCATTCCTTGGCCAGAATGGTCCGCACCAGCGATCGGGTAAACCGCGCGCGCATACCCGATCGCGCCTGCCGTTTACGCCCCGCGCGCGCAGCACCGTAATGCGCGGACTGCTGAAACGCGGTGATGAAATGGCGTTCGAACAGCAGGCCGGAAACCGTGAACACCACCGCCGCCAGCGCCATCACACAGATATCGGCCAGCCCATCGCCAAAGGCCGCGCGGCCGACCAGGCTGGCCCAGCCGGTCTGGCCAAAATGGTGCGCGCGCGCCCAGCCATACATCAGCGAAAACCCGTTGCGCCCACCGGCCTTGCCACCAAATCGCACCGCTTGCGACGCGATCACCATCACCCCGCCAAACAGGGCGACCAGCACTTGCGCCGCACTGCGCGCCGCGCGCGGCCCGGCCAGCCGCACCACGATCAGCATCACCGCGATCCCGGCGCATGTCGCCACCAGCACCACCGCCAGCAGCAGCAGCAGCGCGCCGGCCAGCCCCGGATGGCCAAACACGATCAACGGCACCAGCGGGGGCAGAATGAACAGCCCCTCTGACACCAGAACCGTCGCGGCGATGCCCAGCAATTTGGCCCATAGCACGGTACGCGGCGCGATCGGCGCGCTGAGCAGCAGATCGAGATCATCCTGCCCATACAACGTCTGTTCGGCCCGCGACAAAGCCTGGCTCAGCCCAAACGTAAACAGCACCAGCGCCAACAGCGCCATCAGCGTCAGCCCCGCAGGCGTCGGCCCGATCGGCCAGTCGCGCAACATGAACGCAACAATCGCGCAAGCCAGCACATATGTTCCGAGCAGGCCATAGACCAAGACCCGCTGAACCACGCCACCGCGTGCGCGCATGCGCCAGGCGATCCGCATGGTGTGCGCGATCAGACCCGGCAAAGTTGCCGGCGCCAGCAGGGTCATCCCGCTACGCCCGCACCGCTGGTCAGGCGGATGAAGGTGTCTTCCAGCGTGGCCTCCCCAGGCCCCGCCAGTGCGCGCAAATCAGCCAGCGTACCTTCGGCCAGCAACCGGCCCCCGGCAATGATGCCGATGCGATCGGCCAACCGTTCGGCGACCTCAAGAATATGCGTGGTGATGATCACCGTGGCGCCTGCATCGACTTGCGCGCGCAGGGCGTCCTTGACCGACCGCGCCATGGTCGCATCGAGCCCGGTCAGCGGTTCGTCCAGAATCAACAGGCGCGGATGGTGGATCAGGGCCCCGGCCAGCGCCACTTTCTGTTTCATCCCACGCGAAAACCCTTCGCAGCGGGTATCGCGCTCGTCCCACAAATCGAGCCAGCGCAACAGCCGTTCGGCCTCTGCCGCAGCCTCTGCCGGATCCATCCGCCACAATCCCGCGACAAACGCCAGGTATTCGGCCGGGCTCAGCTTGTCATAGATCATCGGCTCATCGGGCAACCACGCGGTCACCGCTTTGGCCGCCAGTGGGTCGCGCGCGATGTTGTGCCCGAATATTTCGACCGTGCCGCCGTCGGCGTGGAGCAGGCCGGTGACAAGGCGCAAAGTGGTGGTCTTTCCCGCGCCATTGGGACCAAGCAGCGCGTAGAGCTGCCCTGGCGGGATCGTCAGGCACAGATCGCGCAGCACCGGCTTGTCAAACGTCTTGCGCAGATTGTCGATGCGCAGTGCCGCCGGTTCGTTCACGCCAATTCCCTTCACCCTGACGCTGCGATTCTTAGGCGGATCGGCACACCGCGCAATCCCCCCAGAAAAAACGATATCCAAGCGCCGGTACAATGGATTAGCACAAGCAATTCCTGATCCGAACGGACCTTTTGCCCATGCGCCATACCCGCCTTGTTGCCTTGATGATCGCAACCTGCCTGGCCAGCCCCGTGCTGGCCAAGCCCGGCGGTCGCGTGACCATCGTGCGCGACGACTGGGGCACCGCGCATGTGCATGGCAAAACGGATGCCGATGCCGTCTATGGCATGATCTATGCGCAGGCGGAGGACGATTTTCCCCGTATCGAGCGCAACTATCTGGTCAATCTGGGCCGCCTGGCAGAGGCGGAGGGCGAACCGGCGCTGTGGCAGGATTTGCGCCAGCGCCTGTT
>CAIPWG010000553.1 GCA_903868655.1 uncultured Sphingomonadales bacterium | reverse complement strand
GGGCCGCTTAACCGGTATCGCAACCACGAAGCAGATTTCGCCTGGTTATCACCCCATGTCGGGCGCACGCTCGATGGGCCGGTGCTGTATATCGGTGGCACGCGCGATCCTGCCAGCACTCTGTTTGGTCAGGTGTCTGACCCTGTGGCGATGATGCGGCGGTTCGCGCCGGGTGTGGAAGGTCACATGCTTGAGGGCTGCGGGCACTGGACACAGCAGGAACGCCCGGCAGAAGTCACACGGCTGTTGCTGGACTGGTTGTCACGTTTGGCGTGACAACCAGTACCGGCGCTCAGCCAAGCCAGCTGGCAAGCCAATCGGCCAAAGCCTGCGGCGTCATGTGGCGTGCATCGGCCAGCGCAGCGGTGTGGCCTTCGTTGATCAGGCGGTTGGTGCGGGGTTCAACCACGAGCACCGATGGGACACCGGTCAGCCGACCTTTGATGCCGTAGCGTGCGGCGATCTGAGCGTTCTTGTCAAACCGGCCGATGTCAACCGTCACCACTTCGTAGTGCGCATCGACGAAGGCTTTCAAGCGGGGGGTTTCGATCGTGCCGGCCAGGATGCGGCAATCCGGGCACCAGTTGCCGCCAAGGTCGATCAGCAGCAGCTTGTGCTTGGCAATTGCGCGCTGCCGCGCTTCGGTCACAGCGCGATTGGCATCTGCGTTGGCATCGTAGGGCAGCGGCAAAGGCTGGGCCAACTGATCAAAGCTGGCAATACCGACTTGCGGCGCAGGCACAGCGGCAGTGGCCGGCACGCCTGCCAAACACAATACCGCGGTTACGGCCATGATGGGGCGCAGTGCCCGAACGATTTGAGACATCGGATAAAACTCCACCGCTTGGGTTGGCATGTGCATAACCCGAAATACCGGGATTGCCACCGGATTGCGCACACTGCTTTCGCTTTCCCTGCGCGTAAAGCCTGCTTATAGGCCGCGCGTGATGTCTTTAGCCCCTCAGCCCGCAATGCCCCCGGCGATGGCAGCCGACTGGCGCGATTTTTACGCGCTGACCAAGCCGCGCGTGATGTCGCTGGTGATCTTTACCGGCCTGTGCGGATTGTTGGCTGCCCCCGGCACGATCAACCCGGTGCTGGGGTTCACTGCAATCTTGTGCATCGCAGTCGGCGCAGGTGGAGCGGCTGCCTTGAACCAGTGGTGGGAGGCTGACCTCGATGCGGGAATGAAGCGGACTCAACATCGCCCGCTGCCCGCTGGCCGGATGGAGCCCACATCCGCGCGCGATTTCGGGTTTGCACTGTCAGGTGGCTCGGTCATTGTCATGGGGCTCGCCATCGGCTGGTTGGCTGCGCTGATCCTCGCGATCTCGATTTTTTACTACGCGTGGATCTACACGGTCTGGCTGAAGCCGCGCACGCCACAGAATATTGTGATTGGTGGCGGAGCGGGAGCGTTTCCACCGATGATCGGCTGGATCGCGGTGACCGATCACATCACCCTGATGCCGGTTTTGCTGTTCCTGATCATTTTCATGTGGACGCCGCCGCACTTCTGGGCACTCGCGCTGTTTGTGCAGAGCGATTACGCGAAAGTTGGTATTCCGATGATGCCAGTCGTGGCGGGCGAACGGTCCACCCGCTTGCAGATCCTGGTTTATGCGGTGTGTTTGTTGCCCTTGACGCTTGTACCGTGGTGGATGGGTTATACCGGGCGGCTCTACGGTTGCTCTGCGCTTGCATGATGTGCTTTG
>CAIPWG010000552.1 GCA_903868655.1 uncultured Sphingomonadales bacterium | reverse complement strand
CATCGGGAGCGACACCATAGCGTATGCAGACGAGATCATAGGCCGTCGCCACCGTCTTGTACTGTTGCAAAGGGTCGACCGACAGCGGCGGGTCAAGCAGATTGGTCAGCCCGGCGCTGCGCATCGCGCCCCCCAATGTTCTGGCGGTGCCGTTGGACAGGATGACCGCATGTGCGCCGCGAGCGCGCAAGGTTTCGAGCGCGGGGATGACATCGGGGTAGGCGGACAAAGTCGCGTAAGCGTTGAGCAAAGCGGCGCGGGCGTGCACTGTGATACCGCCGCATGTCGCCGCAGCGAAATCGAGCGCATCTTCGGTCAGGCGGTCAAAATCGCGATAGGCGCCCATCAAACTGCGGGTCCAAGTGTATTCCAATTGCTTGGTCCGCCACAACATCGACATCCGATCCGCCTGCGGCCCCACCAAATCCCGATGGCGGGCCACGGCCGAATGGACATCGAACAGCGTGCCATAGGCGTCGAACACGTAAACGGGCGCGGTCATCGCAACACTCCTGGAGTGAAATGGGTCTTCGACCGTCCGGATACATCAAAGACGCGATGAGGTGGCAGGCACGCCGCCTAGCTTGCAGGTGATAACCGCATCAACTCGCGGATTTTTGTGCCGATAGCTTCGGGCGCGAGCACGTAGTCGATGCAACCCGACGCGATGGCACTGTTCGGCATGTCTGGTTGCCTGGCGCTGGCTGGTCGCTGTGCGATCGTTATCCCGCCTGCGTCCCTGATCTGGCATAACGCGTCTGCGCCGTCGCCATCATAGCCGGAGACGATAACGGCGATGATCTTGCCCGGCCAGTTCTGCGCCAACGACTTTAGAAAAACGGTAATGACGTCGGGCCATCCACGCGGCTTGGATATCGGTTCCAAACGAAATCCGCCATCGCAGACGTGCAGATCCCGCCGCGAAGGAATTATGAAAACGCGATTGGGCTGGATATCCAATCCTTCGGTGATCAGTTCCACCGGCATTGTCGTGTGGCGTGGAAGAATTTCATGGAGCCGTGTCGCGACGATCCGCAAATGGTTGACGATGACGACGGCGACCCCGAGATCGTCGGGAAAATGCTGCAACAGGCGTATATAGGCTTCGAGACCGCCGGCCGATCCGCCTATGCAGACAACTGGAAAATCGTCGCTAATTTGTTTTTCCTGAGTTTGCGGCGGGATTGCCAAGGTGCTGCGGCGATGGGACAAGGACTCGACTACCCATTCGTTGGTCGAGATTGGCAAACCGGAAAAACAATCTCGTCTCCTATATCATCATGTCCGGTTGACAGGCGCTGCACCCCGGCAACTCACCTATCTGACATGGAAAGCGCGATCGATGGCAGGGTCGGCAATTACCTATTCTGACGAGATTCGACGGAGGCAGGAAACGTCGCCGAATTGACGACAACGGCTGGATCGTCGAGCACCGCCAGCGCGAAGCCAAGCCCACGGTGTCAGCGCGGCTCGATCCATGTCAGCGACCAATCGCATCAGGGTCGTGTCTTGAGTACTTCCCGTGGGTGCTGAACCTTTCAGTTCTGCACTAAAGCTACGTGCCGATGCTCTGGTGAAGTCAATGCATTGGCCCAGTTGCGACTGTCAGTCGCCAAATACTGGTCATTCTTGCGGTGTGGTGCCTACCCACATGTAAATTGTCGCAGCCGCCAATACATCATGAGGACCTAACGCCGTGGGGCATGCTCTTATCATCGACGACAACATGATCGTCAGCCGTGCCATCCAGAGCTGCCTGGAAACGCTGGGTTTCGTCTCGTTTGATCACGCCTGGACAGAGGCGCAGGCGGTTGCCGCCGCTTCCGAACGTCTGCCAGATCTCATCATCATCGGCGATGAGGTTGAGACAGGCTCTGCACTTGGCGCAGCCAAACAGATCACGGCCGTACTCAGCGTACCAGTCCTGATGGTGACCGGCGATCCCTATCGCGCGGGCAAGCCGCTTGAACGGGCAAGCGCATTTCAAGGCCCATTCCTGCTCAACCAGATGAAAGAAGCCCTACAGTCGGTTCGGGCAAATATGCGTGACGAATAGAGGTAGCGCATCGGAGCGTGTTGCGCGCAACCGCGGGTGAAAGTGGTTGCGTCGAAGGTGTTGGCTATCATGACAGTACCTTTATGTATGTCAATCCCGGCAGGGGACTAGACAAGGCTTCATTAGGGTGGCAAAGTTGTGTCATTGACTGTTTTTTATGGGAGTAAAAGAATGTCAAAGCCTGATGTGCGTGACGCCAACACTGAAAGACGGGGCAGGGCGAATTTTCCGATTGCCGCTTCAACAACCAGTCAGCCAACCCAGCGTGGCCTGCCTGTATTTCAATACGATGTTCCAAAATTT
>CAIPWG010000551.1 GCA_903868655.1 uncultured Sphingomonadales bacterium | reverse complement strand
TCGAATCGCAAATCCGCCAGGCCATTTATTCGCTTTCCCAGTTCAATGTTGAGGCTGCCAATCAGGTCAGCGCCAACGAGCCACGCGTCAATGCCATGGAGATCGAAATCGACCATGCGCTCTCCAGCATCATCGCCAGGCGCCAGCCCACAGCCCGCGACCTGCGGCTGCTGATTGCCATTTCCAAAACTACGGCCAATCTGGAACGCGTCGGCGACGAGGCCGAGAAAATTGCGCGCATGGTGCGTAACATTATTCAAAGCGGTGCGCCGCGCTCGCTGCCATCGCTGGAACTGCGCGTCGCCTCCGATCTGGCATCGGGTTTATTGAACAAGGCACTGGACGCATTTGCGCGTTTGGATGTCAATGCTGCTGTGGCGATCCTGAAAGAGGATGATCTGATTGATGAAGAGTTTGACGGTTTTGTGCGCAAGCTGGTGACCTACATGATGGAAGACCCGCGCATGATTTCGCCCAGCCTGGACTTGCTGTTCCTTGCCAAGGCGATCGAGCGCATTGGTGACCACGCCAAGAACATTGCCGAATTCATCATCTATGTGGTTAAAGGCGAAGATGTTCGCCACACCAGCATGGACAAAATCGAGTCGGTGATCCGATGAGGTGCCCCCACGTTTGCCACTTCGTGTGCTGCACGGCCCCCCGGTGGGGCGCAACCGCCCTTGGGGTGGCCCGGCGGGTGGTCTTATGAGAAACATGCCTGCAGTGCTGGTCGTGGAGGATGAGCCGGCGATTGCCGAGCTGATTGCCGTGAATCTGCGCCACAACGGCTTTCGTACGACCTGGTCCATGGACAGTGCCAGCGCCGAGCGCGAGATTGAAGCATCGTTGCCCGACCTGATTTTGCTGGATTGGATGCTTCCCGGTGAGAGCGGTCTCATGCTGGCCAAACGCTGGCGCGCCCATTCGCGTACCAAAGATGTGCCCATCATCATGCTGACCGCACGTGGTGATGAGGCGGACCGGGTTGCCGGTCTTGACGCAGGTGCGGATGACTACATTTCCAAACCGTTTTCCACCAAAGAACTGTTGGCCCGCGTACGCGCGGTGCTGCGTCGCAAGGCGCCGGAGCAAATCGGTGAAAAAGTGGTCATCGGCGGCCTGTCGCTCGACCCGGCGACCTACCGCGTTTCGTTTGAAGACCAGCCACTGAAGCTGGGTCCGACCGAATTCAAGCTTTTGCAGTTCTTTATGAACAGTGCCGAGCGTGTTCATAGCCGTGCCCAGTTGCTCGATAAAGTCTGGGGCGACCATGTGTACATTGAAGAGCGCACCGTGGACGTACACGTCAAGCGCCTGCGGGAGGCCCTGTGCAACGCCGGTCCGATGGTGGAAACGGTGCGGGGTGCCGGCTATCGCCTGACAGCAAAGCCTCTTGTTGCGATCGTGCCCAACGAAAAGTCGAACGCCTGACTGGTTACAGTAGCGCATGTTTTGGCGCATTGCTACTTTTCTGGTTTGTCAGTTTCTGCCGGCATTGGTTGTATGGAACATCGCCCCCGGTGACCAACGGAGTTTCGATACGCTGATCGCCGCGATGGTGGGCTGCTACGTTTGGCTGGTCTGGGACGCGATGCGCGGCAAGCGATTGTTGACGTGGCTGCGCGCGGGGGATACCTCCGATATTCCCTTGGGTAGTGGCTTGTGGGGTGAGGTGTTCGACCGTATCCGCAAGCTGGTGCGTGCGCGTGACCGTGCCGCGCTGGAGAGCGAGCGGCGTCTCCAGGACTTTCTGGCCGGGCTACAAGCCTCACCCAACGGCGTGGTAATGCTCGACGTGGAAGGCCGCATTGAATGGTTTAACCAGACGGCAGCGAGCCACTTCGGTTTTGATCCGCGCAGGGATATGCTGCAACACTTCGGAAACCTGGTGCGCGACCCGGGCTTTGCCG
>CAIPWG010000550.1 GCA_903868655.1 uncultured Sphingomonadales bacterium | reverse complement strand
TTGTAACCAAGCGTTGCTGCGCCGCAACATTGCATAAGCAAAAACGGCAAATCCGCTAAAAGGTTTTTAATCTCGGATTTTCGCCCCCTAGTCACATGGTTGTCACGGGTGCGGCTACGCGAGCAGGGGCCGCATTCCGTTTCGAGTGCTTGGGATTGATGCGATCATAACCGGATAAGAGCTGTCTGTCGGATGCCCTGCATCCGAGGGGCGCGAACAAAAACGGCGGATCAACCCCCAAAATGACAACAAGTGGTGATACACCACAATAAGGGGCTTAGACACCATGCGTAAGCATAACCTCGTCATGTACGCCGGCTTGGCGCTTTGCTTCGGCTACGACGCCAGCCTTTGCGTCTGATGCTGCCAGCACCGTTGCTGCGAGCGATTCGATTGCACTTGGCGGAGCGGACGATCAGACCGTTTCGACGCCCGCAGCCGCCCCGGCCCCGGCCGCGCCTGCTGCCGCCGCGTCCGATGCCGTTGCTTCGCCCGCCTTCGCTGGTCCGCTTTCGCCCAATGCCCACCCGCTGACCGTCAACGCAGGTCCCTTCGGTGATGTGACGGTGACAGGGCAATTCAGCGGAATTGCATTGGCGCAAAGCCATGTGACCAACGCGCCCGGCACTTTGACCTCGAGCACGGCAGGCGATGTTTCGAACGCACAGATCGAAATCCAGACGACCAAAGGGCCGGTGCAGTTTTATTTGCAGGCCGGTGCCTATTCACTGCCGTCGCTGGGAACGCCCTACCTCCGTTCGGGCAGTGCGCTCACCCAGCTTTATGGCGCGGTGCCGGTTGCTTACGCAAAAGTGGTGGTCAGCCCCGATGTCTTTATCACTGGCGGCTTCCTGCCAACCCTCGTCGGTGCAGAATCCACATTCACGTTTCAGAACCTGAACGTTGAGCGTGGTCTGTTGTGGAACCAGGAGCCCGCGGTCAGCCGTGGCGTTCAGGTGAACTATGCGCACGGCAAAGTAAGTGCCGCCATTTCCGTCAACGATGGCTATTTTTCGGGTAAGTTCAATTGGGTCTCCGGCACTTTGGGTTACACCTTCGATGCATCGAATTCGATTACCCTGGTCGGCGCGGGCAGCGTTTCGCGGTCATTCCACAGCACTTACGCCACGCCGCTGAACCAGAACAACGGCAGCATTTTCAATATCATCTACAACTACAGCAGCGGCGCGCTGACACTGACGCCCTACCTGCAATACAATCGCGTCAGCCATGATGACGTGCTGGGCATCAACAAGTCTGCTGACGTGTTCGGCGCTGCAGTTCTGGCGAAGTATACGCTGTCCGGCGGCTTTTCGCTTGCTGGCCGTGCGGAATATTTGAAGTCCGGTGGCTCGCTTTGCGGCGCGCAAGCGCAGTGTGTCGATACCAACTTGCTCTATGGCCCGCACAGCGATGCATTCTCGCTGACATTCACGCCGACTTATCAAAAGGGCATCTTTTTTGCACGGGCAGAAGCCTCGTACACAAAGATCGGTACGCTTGGATCAGGTTCGGGCTTCGGCGCTGCCGCTGACCGGACGGACCAATTCCGCGGAATGCTGGAAGCCGGCTTCCTGTTCTGAATGAATGGCTGGCGCGTCAGGTCTGACTGACGCGCCAGCTTGCTTGGGGTTTGCCTGCTCCATGCAGCCTGGCGTTTGAATACAGAGAATGTGGCGCGTGCGGCGATTGCGCCTTTCGTTCCGGCATGCCCAAATTGGCGATGTTCGGTTGCCGATGACATGATATGGCATTCAAGGCATGAATCCTGAATGGCAGACTTTGCGCAACGCACCGCCGCCAGGCTCGCGACATCGCCGTGGGTTTGTTGCACGGGCAGCCTGGCTGCTGGTGCGCCTGGTGCTCGCCTTGCTTGTCTTCAGCATCG
>CAIPWG010000549.1 GCA_903868655.1 uncultured Sphingomonadales bacterium | reverse complement strand
ATGGCCCGCGCGTTCGATCTGCTGGCAGGTGCGCCCGCGCGGTTGCTGGCGGTCGATGCCGGCGTGCTGCGTATTGGCGCAGAAGCCGACATCGCGCTGGTCGATCAACACCGCCCATGGGTGGTGTCATCGGACAAGATGGCGGCCAGCGCCGGCAACACGCCGTTCGATCGGCGACCGGTCGAAGGGCGGGTCAGCGCCCTGTTCAAGGGCGGTATGCGGATCAATTGATGAGGGGGCGCGGCTTAGCGACGCGTCGGGATCGCTTTAGCGGGATGCATCAAGGCAGTGTGTGCGGCGGCAGGTTGCAAGGCAGGTTTGCCCTTCGCTTCCACCGCAGCGGTTTGCACCCCGTTTACCCGAGCAGCGTCATTGACCGCCATAACCATGCACGCGCCACCATGCGCGCGTAGATTGCCGCACATGCTTGACGCCGAAGCCTGTCCGACAAAACCGGCGACCTGAAGCCGCCAGAACGCGCGTCCGCGCACATTGACGCGCGTGATCAAATCAGGACGACCCTGAAGGTGCTGATCGCGCGAAACAAAATGACGCCAGGCGCGCCGCGCCGATTCTTCGGTGTTGAACGCACCAAGCTGCACCAGATGCGTGCCAAGCCCAAGCCCAAGCCCATGCCCAAGCCCATGACCGGGTGAAACCGACGCCGAACGATGCGCTTGGGCCATGCGCACCGGACCGGGATGCGCGACAGGCTGGGTGGCAATCACCTTTTGCGCCATGACAGGCGCAGCGGCAGGAACCGCCGCCCGAGCCGGTCCCAAGGCCAAAGGCATATCGATCCGGGCGAGCGCGCCAGAGGGATACGGCACAGCAGGTGCCACCGGCGGCAGTTCCGCGGCTGGCGCGGCAACTGGCGCGGCAGCGGCCGCCAACGCGGTTGGCGCCGGCTTTTCGGCAAAGGAATCTGGAAAATGCGCCAATGCCAGCGCTTCGGCACGGCCCTTGTCCCCCACCAGCGGGGCACCGACCAGGCTGGCGATGCGGCGACGGTTGTCTTCTGGACGGGCCATCGCGGCCCAGCTTTGCACGCGCGCATTTACCTGATCAGCCGGAACATCCTGCCCAGCCATGATTCGGGCTTCGTTCCACATGCCCGACAGCGCATAAGCCAGCGCCAGGTTCTGCCGTACTTTCGGAACATTTTGGCCTTGGCGAATGGCATTGGTCAGAACGGTCACACCGCGCTCGCTTTGCCCTGCCATGACCAGCGCCAGCCCGAGATCAGCGGGTGCCAGAATATCGCCATAGGTATTGATCGTATCGAGTGCGGCGCGATGGTCACCCAGCGCGAGATCGCACAGCACCAGGCCGAGTGCTGCGCGGCTGCTGTCGTCACCCAGTTCGATGGCTTCGGCGAACGACAGCCGCGCCGATTCGAACCGGCCGCTGCGCAAATAGGCATTGGCCAACAGCAACCGCAAAGCAGGGTTGCGACCATCGACCAGAACCGCCTGTTCGGCCAGCCCGGTTGCGCGCGGCGTTTCGCCCCGGCTCAACGCCGTTCGGGCTTGGTCCGCCAGCTTTTCAGGATGTGGTGCATTGTTGGAACAGCCACCAGCCAGAGCCACCACCGCAATTCCGGTGGCCAACAGCGTAAGCCGCCTGAACTTTGGCGCCCAAGGCGCAAAGACATCGCGATTGGTGTCGGTCATGGCTCGTTTCCGGTTGAAGCTTGGGTGTGGGAAAGGTGGGCTGCCGCGAACTGCGCGCAATACTGGTCCATCGCGTCGATCAGGACCTGCTGCGCGCTGCGCCCTTCGGTGCTGACGATCTGACGCAGACGGGCATGACGAACCGGATCGATCCGCAAAGTAAAAGCGACGCGGCGCGTGCGCGCAGGGGGCACAACCTCGATCGGTGCGTCCGTCGTGACGGGAGCGTCGATTTCGAGGCCGAGCGCCAGGGCCAGGCGTTCGACCCGCCGCACCACTTCGGGCACTTCCACCGCTTCGGCGATATCGTCGGCTTCTTTTTCGACTGCCGCAAAGGACAAAGGCACGCGGCGAACCGCATCGCTGCGCCCCAACATCCCGGCGTTGAGCGATGCGAAAGATTTGGCCCTTCTGGCGATCAGGCCCATCTCAGGAACCGATCACGCGGCGGCCAAAACCGCCAGTGGCCGAACGCGGCGATGCCCCTGCAGCCGCCGGAGACTGTGCGACGGCAAACACCGTGCGCCGGAAATTCTTTTCCAGCCGTTCGGAGACATAGGTCCACAAGGCCGCCACTTCAGCCGCCGAGCGCCCGTTGGGATCAACCTCCATCACCGTGCGCCCATCGATCATCGATGCGGCAAAGTCGGTGCGCTGATGCAATATGACCGGTGCAACTGTGCCATGCTGGCTGAGCGCGACTGCGGCCTCGGCGGTGATGCGGGCTTTGGCAGTTGCAGCATTGACCACAAAAATCAGCGGCTTGCCCGCACGCTCGCACAATTCGACAGTGGCCCCCACGGCGCGCAAGTCGTGCGGGCTGGGCCGGGTCGGCACGATGACCAATTCAGACACCTGGATCACCGACTGTATCGCCATGGTAATGGCAGGCGGGGTGTCGATGACCGCCAGTTTGAAACCTTGCTGACGCAGCATAAGCAAGTCTGCCGCCAAACGGGCGACGCTGGTCTGGGCCAGAGCCGGATATTCGGCTTCGCGTTCATTCCACCATTCGGCGGTCGACCCTTGCGGATCGATATCGATCAAGACGACCGGTCCAGCACCGGAACGCTGCGCCTGTACAGCGAGATGCCCCGACAGGGTCGTCTTGCCGGACCCCCCTTTTTGCGATGCCAGTGCCAGTACGCGCAAGGCTGTTCCCCGTGAAAACTGATTTAGGTGCTACCCACAGCGATTTGCACATCTCCCTCAACTTTTGGTTAAGATCAGGTCTCCGACGCCGTATTGAGGCCCAATTGGACTGAATTTCGGTTCGCAACCCCCGTTTCGGGGCAATTTGCGAAAGCTGACCCTATGGCTTTTGGTATAAGTAGAATAACGGGGCCGCGGGATTCGTTTGCGACCCGGGGGCAAGCACTGGGCGTGTGGGGCAAGGCATGATGACAATGGGGCATAAAGACGCGGGCCTGAACCGGACCGCACGGGCCGGTTGGGCGCTGTTGGCAGGGACCGTTCTGCTCCTCGCCGTTGCGCCGCCGGCGCTCGCTGACGTCAAGGAGGGTGTCGACGCCTGGACACGGGGCAATTACCAGGCTGCGGTGGCGCAATGGCGCGGCCCTGCCGCCGCCGGCGACCCCGATGCCATGTTCAATATGGGACAGGCGTACAAACTGGGTCTCGGGGTGCCCAAAGACCTGACCAAGGCAGAAAGTTTTTACGCCAAAGCCGTGCAAAAGGGTCATGTACGCGCTGCCGACAACTATGGCATTCTGCTGTTCCAGACCAACCGCCAGAACGAAGCCATGCCACTGCTCAATGCCGCCGCGGGCCGAGGCGAACCGCGCGCAATGTATATTTTGGGCATTGCCGCTTACAACGGCGATTATGCACCACGCGATCTGGTGCGCGCCTATGCGTTGATGACGCGGGCAGCCCAGACCGGATTGCAGCAAGCGATATCCAGCCTTGCCACCATGAACGATTCGATACCCCTCGAACAACGCCAGCAGGGCGTCGCCCTGGCCAGCGAAATGGATCACAAGTCGTCGGCCACGCGCGCCAGCGAAATGGGTTCGGCCGATCTCGGCAGCGCCACTGCGCCAGCGATTGCGCTGGCGAAACCACCCATCAACGCCGCTATGCCGATGCCTTCGTCATCCGATGCCGCAGCGGCGCGATATGAGCCCGTTCGTCCCGTCGCGCATACCACACAGACAACGCCGGCAACACCTGCTGCAAAAGCGGTTCTACCGGCCGCCCCTACATCCGGCACTTGGCGCATCCAGTTCGGCGCATTTGGGCAAAAAGCCAATGCTGACGCGCTGTGGGCCAGATTGCGCAACCGCCCCGAAATCACCGGTCATCCGCGCATCGATGCGGGCAATGGTGTTGCGCGACTGCTGGCCGGCGGATATTCGCAGGCCGAGGCGCACCGCGTTTGTGCAGTGCTGCAAACCGCGGGTTTTTCCTGTCTTGTCGTCAATCGTTGACCAGACGGCTGTTGCCAATTCTCTGCATCCCCGGATCGCGGCCATCGATGCAGTGCGGGGGGTCGCCCTGCTGGGCATTCTGACCATCAATGTGACCGGTTTCTGGGGCCCGACTTTAGCGAGTTTCAGCCCACACCTGCCCCATGCCACACGTGGCGGGGATCTCTGGTTTCTGATCGCATTCGTGCTGTTCGAAGGCAAAATGCGCGCGCTGTTCACCCTGTTGTTCGGGGCCAGTCTGCTGTTGTTCATCGACGCGGCTGACCGACGCGGCCACTGGGGTCCCGGCCTTCAGGCACGGCGCCTGCTGTGGTTGGCGCTGTTTGGCTATGCGCATTACCTGCTCTTGTGGTGGGGCGATATTCTGTTTCCCTATGCACTGTGCGGTCTGGCCGCGCTGGTGTTGTGCCGATTGCCATGGATGCCGCTGCTGGTCGGGGGACTGGCGCTGTTTGTGGTCAGCCACGGGCTGGATGCCATTGGCGTGGTGCAAGGCATTGTAGCAGAACAGGCGGTACTGGCCGGACACGGGCTTGCCGCCGATCGTGCCGACGAAGCAGCGATGATGGCGCGGATTGCGGCCTCGATCACCGACGATCAGCGCATTCTGGCGGCGTCGTTTCTGGCCGCAATCCACCTGCGGCTTGGTACGGCCCCGTGGTTGCCGTTTGAAACCCTGGGATCAACTTTTTCCGAGACATTGCCGCTGATGTTGATCGGCATGGGGCTTTATCGCAGCGGGCTATGGTCAGGTGTCTGGCCAACCCTGGCGTTGCGCCGGATGGCGTGGGTGGGCATCGGTATCGGCGGCGCGATGACGCTGGTGCTGGCCTGGTGGATCGCCGCGCACGATTTTCCTCCGCGCGCCATGTTCGGCGTAATCGAAACGTTAAGCGCGCTGCCCCATCTGGCAATGGCGCTGGGCTATGCCGCTGTGTTGATGCTGATCTGGCCGTCGCTGGCAACAACGATGATCGGCCCTGCATTGGCCGCCGCCGGGCGCACGGCATTTACCAATTATCTGGGCACGACCATCGTCATGACCGGGCTGTTTTCAGGCTGGGGACTGGGCCTTGCCGGGATATTGGATCGGGCATGGGTACCGTTGTTCATCCCTGTGGGCTGGGTGGCCATGCTGGCGTGGCCGCGCTGGTGGCTTGCACGCCACAAGCAGGGGCCATTCGAAACCCTGTGGCGCCAGTTGACGTGGCTGGGTGTAAAAGCAGACATCGCTTAACCATTTTGCTTAACCAAGTATGCCCGGATTGCGTCTTAAGCTTGGTTGGCAACGCAGCGACAAAAAGGACAATGCCGTATCATGGGCATTCCGCACGGTTCGCAATTTTGGACAAAGTATCGCGTGCCGCTCATAATGGGTGGCGGCGCAGGCTTTGTGCTGCTGTCGGGCCTTGTTGTGTATGTCGGGTTTGATTTGGCGAAGATCGCATCCGATCACGCGCCCGCGCCGCACGCAGCCGTTGCAACGCCTTCCGCTGCGCCGCAGCCGGCCAAACCCGCGCTCACCCCCACGCCCACACCCACCGAAGGCCCGTTCGTCGTGCGATCGATCCTGTCGATCCCCGGGCCAATCCGGTTTGGCCAATTCTATTGGGATGAATCCAAGGGCGAGCCCGGACCCGTGGTGATCACAGTCGATCTGACCGCGCGCGTGCTGTCGGTGTTTGAAAACGGCCACGAAATCGGCACCACTGCGATTCTGAAAGGGTATGGCGACAAACCAACCCCCTTGGGCATGTTTCCGATCACGCAAAAAGACGCGACGCACGTATCGAATATCTACGACGCACCGATGCCGTGGATGTTGCGCCTGACCAATGATGGCGTGTCGATCCACGGTAGCAAAGTCGAACGGGGCTATGCCACCAATGGCTGCGTTGGCGTGCCCGATGCATTTGCCAAAAAACTGTTCGGGGTGGCCCATCTCGGCGACAAAGTGATCATCACCGACGGCAAACAGCTGAAACTGGGTGATCCGATCGTTGCGCCTGCCCCGGGATAATCTCCAAGCTTTAGCGCGGCGCCATGCGGATCGCCCCATCGAGCCGGATCGCCTGCCCATTGAAATAGGCATTGCGCACCAGTTCAAGGGCAAGGCTGGCATATTCCTCAGGCCGCCCCAACCGCTTGGGAAACGGTACCGAGGCGTTCAACCCGTCGAGCACTTTTTGGGGCAGGCGGCCCAGCAGCGGCGTGCCGAAAATCCCCGGCATGATCGCATTCACACGAATGCCGAAATCCATCAGATCGCGCGCCATTGGCAGCACCAATCCGTTGACCCCGGCTTTCAGCGAACCATACGCGACTTGCCCCACTTGCGCGTCCTGTGCCGCGACCGAGGCGGTGAGGATGATCGTACCCCGTTCGCCATCATCCAACGGTTCGCTGGCGGCCATGCCGAGCGCCGACAGCGAGGCCACCCGATAGCTGGCAATCAGAATCCCTTGTGCAGCAAATTCATAGTCTTCGGTCGATAGCCGGGTCAGCGCGCCGGTTTCCTTGTTGCGGCCAACGGTCTTGCCTTTGCGATTGGCCATTGCGCAATGCACCAGCACTCGTTCCTGGCCATGCACGGCGCGCGCGGCGGCCAGGCCGTCGACCACCGACTGTTCGCTCATGATATCGACAGCCACAAAGTGCGCACCGATCGTCGCAGCCACTTCGCGTCCCAAATCCTCGTTGATGTCGAAGATGGTAACGCGTGCCCCGGCGGCGGCCAGAGCCTCAGCCGTGGCTCGGCCCAATCCCGATGCGCCGCCGGTCACCACGGCAGCGAGTGTTGCGTCGATTTTCATGGCGCCTCTCCTTTAACCGAGCGATTAAGGAGAAACCGATGCCCTTGCAAGCGGTGAAGTGGACGGCCGCAGCGCCATCCACCCGCCGCAGCTTACAACAAGTCGAAACCGTCCCCCAGCGTCCCACGCAACTTGTCCAGCGCTTGGGCCTTCAACTGGTGGACACGCGGCACGCTGACTTCGAGCACGCCGGCGATTTCGGCAAGGTTCAGTTCCTCGACGAAGTAGAGCTGGATGACCATTTGCAGCCTTTCGGGCAAGCTTGCGATGGCCTCGGCCACCAAGTGCCGGGTCTCCTCGTCCGAAATCATCGAGAAGCTGTCGGGCCGATCATCGGCGAACGCCATCGAGCTGTCCGAATAGGCATCGTCGATCGGTTCAAACCGCAGGGGTTCGACCGACGTACGCAAATTGCCGAGGTCGGTCAGCGTTACGCCCATCGCCTCGGCCAGTTCGCTCTCGGTCGGCTGACGACCGAGTATCGTGGCCAGGCTTTCGGTCTGATCGCGCAATGTGCGGCGGCGATCCGATGCAGAACGCGACATCGGCGCGCTGCGTCGGATCAGGTCGACCATCGCCCCACGGACGCGCAATTTGGCATAAGCGGCAAAGCCGTCTTCGGTCTGGCCAGTATGTTTTTGCGCGCACTCGGTCAGCGCGACCAGCCCCGCCTGGATCAGGTCGTCGACTTCGATTCCGGCGCGGCCCGAACCATGTGCGTGCCACGCCAGACGGCGCACCATCGGCAGAAAGCGGCGAATGCGGTCTGCGGTATCATCGCGATAAGCGCGCGCCGCGGAAAAGCTGCGGTGATTGAAATTCATGCGGCAAGTCCTTCGGGTTGCGGCATTGGAGACGCCTTGGCAGTGGCAGCGGCACGCGCCGCAGCGGTTTGGTCGGTCAGCGCCGGGGGTGGCGCAGCGGAAGGATTGGATTCACCGCCGATCACCGCGATCACTTCGATCGGTTGGCTTTGCGGCAATTCGGAAATCGACAGGACAAGGCAGGCCGGCGCGCGGAACCGCAACGCGGCAGACAGTGTGCGGCGTGCGCGCGGCTGCACAATCAGCGCCGGCGGAATGGCGCCGGGACCGCGTTCGGTAATGATCGCAGCGATGCGATCGCCCAGCCCGCGCGCCAGATCAGGCTCGATTACGGGCAGGCCTGTCACCGGGTCCTGCATCCCCTGCACGATCATCGCTTCGAGTCCCGCCTCAAGCGTAATCACAGGCAACCGGTCGTAAGGACCACAGACCCGGCCAATGATCATCGGCCCCAGTTCGGCGCGCAGAATATCGACCAGTCGGTCGTGATCGGTCGTCTGCTGTACCGCCTGGCCAAGAGCAGCGAGGATCGGCAACGGATGGGCAATACTGACCCCGTCTTCGAGCAAGGCACGCAGAATGCGGGTAATGGCCCCCAGCGACAGCGGATTGGGATGAACCGTTTCGACCAGACCCGCCGACCGCTGGCGCACGCCTTCAAGAATCGCGCGCACTTCGTCGGGGCCGAGCATGGCCTGCGGCCGTTCACCCAGCACCTGGTTGAGATGCGTGGCGATCACGGTGCCGGCATCGACAGTCAGATAGCCTTCGGCAATGGCGGCGTCGCGGCTGGCTGGATCGATCCATAGCGCGGGGCAGCCGAAACTGGGGTCGGTGGTTTCTTCACCACGCAGCCTGTGGCTGGGGCGCGCCTCACCCGCGTTGATTGCCAGAATACGGTCGGGACGCACGCTCGATCCGCCGATTTTCACACCACCAAGCATGATCTGATAGTCGTTGGGCGGCAGCTCGAGCGAATCGCGTACCCGAAATTGCGGCACGATGAACCCGCAGGCCTGGCTCAATTGCTTGCGCACACCGGTGATCCGGGCCACGAGCGGCGAACCGCGGTTGACGTCGACCAGATGGACCAGCCCATAACCCAGTTCGATGGTCACCAACGTGTGATCGGACACTTCTTCGAGCACGATGCGCGAAGGATCGGGCTGCGCCGCCGGCGGGGGAGCGTCGTCGCGCTTCTGCTGCGCGGCCCGCTTTTTCAGATTCCACCAGAGCCAGAACGCAATCCCCGAGGCAGGCAGAAACACCATCTGCGGCATTGCCGGGATCATGCCGATCGCGGCCAGGATCACCGCCACCGGCAGCCAGGTTGACGGGCTGGCGAATTGCCCGCCGATCTGGCCTGCCAGATCGCGGCTATCCGCAACGCGGGTAACAATCACCGCGGCCGCGATCGACAGCAACAGCGACGGAACCTGCGCAACCAGCGCGTCACCCACCGCGAGCGTTACATATTTCTGTGCCGCATCAGCCGCCGTCAGCCCGTGGCTGAGCATACCAAGGCAAAACCCTGCGATGATGTTGACCCCCAGGATCAGCACCGCCGCAATCGCATCGCCTTTGACGAACTTGCTGGCACCGTCCATCGAACCGTAGAAGTCGGCTTCGGTGGAAACATCGCGCCGACGCTGCTTGGCTTCGGACGCATTGATAAGCCCCGCGGCCAGATCGGCATCGATCGCCATCTGTTTGCCGGGCAAGGCATCGAGCGTGAAGCGGGCCGACACTTCGGACACGCGGCCCGCGCCCTTGGTCACCACCACCATGTTGATGATCATCAGGATCATGAACACGAACAGGCCGACCGCAAAATTGCCACCGATCAAGAACGCGCCAAAGCTCTCGATCACGTGGCCCGCCGCCGCACCGCCAGTATGCCCGTGCACCAGCACGACACGGGTCGATGCAACGTTGAGCGAAAGGCGCAGCAGCGTGGCAAACAACAGAACCGAAGGAAACGACGAAAAATCCAGTGGTTTTTCCGCGTTCATCGCTGCCATCAAAATTGCGACTGACAGCGCGATGTTGAACACGAAAAAGATGTCGAGCATGAACGCCGGGATCGGAACGACCATCAGCGCGATCAGCGTCAGGATGCCGGCGGGCAGCGCCAGTGCGCCAATATTGGAAATGCGTTTCAGCATGGCCTACAGCCCCAGCGCGCGCATGCGGCCATAGGCGGCACGAACATTGGCGGGCACCGTGGCATCAGCGGTCTCGGTCATGCCGAAAGTCGCCTGCAAGGTATCAGCCATCGAACTGCGTCCACCCGCTGGACCGGCAGCTGCAGCCGCAGCGGCGAATTCGCGCGCGATCGGCCCACCCGTGGGTGTCGTTGTCGCAGATGTTGCCGCCAGCGGCAAAACGCTGCCGCCGATGCCGGTCGCGCCAAACGCGGCCAGTGCCGCGTCTCCGCTGAGTCTGCCGCCTGCCCCGCTGCCGGCCATCGCCGTGTCGAGCCGGTTGCGCAGCAGATCCATCACTTCGCCCACGCTGCGCGGGGTCGAACCGGAGAAAAAGATGGCATGATTGGCGCCAGCTGCCTTGGGCAACAGCGCCGCCGCACTTTTCGAAGGGTCGCTCGACAGCGCCGACAAGAATTTTCCAGCGGCATCGGGCCCAAGGAAATGGGCGAGATAGAGTTCGCTGTTGTCAGGATCGCGCCCCAGCACGCCATAAAGATAGGCGCGGTTGTCATTGGCCAGTTCCCCGGCCATGAGCGCTGAAACCTGGGGGTTTTGCCGCAGGGCAAGCCACTGGGCGCGGGTTGCCGGGTCACTGCTGGCGCCTGTCGTGTCGAGCCCGAAATCGGCGCCATGACGATCCAGCGTTTTCATCCAGGTCGAGCCCGTGAACTGGTAAAGCCCGCGCGCGCTTGAGGTGCGGGCGCGCGCCTGCGGGTCGAGCCCGGATTCGAGCCGGGCCTGGGCCAACAGATAGTTGAAATCGACCCCGGTGGCTGCGGCAGCCCGGGCAATCGCGGCTTTGACCGGCATCTGCGATGCGACCGGCGCGCTTCCCGTGGCGGGCGGCAACGGGGTGAATGGTTCGGGCAAGCTCACTGAACAACCTTTCCGGGGCGCGATCAACGCGGTTCCGGACATTGTTCAGCAAGAGGCGTGCCAAATTGGCACCATCAAGTCGATCGTGCCGATATTCAGGCTGTTCAGGCGAAATGCAGACGGGTTGTGCGCAAGGCGAAGGCCCATGCTGCCGGCGGCCGAAAAGCGCTCCGCGCGACTTGGCCAAAGTCGCCGAAAACCCCATGTTCAGCGCAAGCGGCGAACGCGCGCTGCGTCGACATTGGCCCGATAAAGCGCAGGCTGGCCGGTCAAGGCGTCAAGTCGCGCCGACACATTGGCCGCGATCAGGTTGCGCACTTTCCGGTTGGTTTCATTCAACCGTCGGGCTGCATCGAGCAGGCTCCGACATTCCTCGTCCACCGCATCGGCAGTGGTATCTTCCAGCCGGCCACACAGGACATTCTTGCGTACGGCGCAGCCGACGATTGAATCGACGTCCAGCCCGGCAAGTGCATGCCGTTCTGATTCCAGAACGGACAGCATTTGCCGCAACAATTCACGCAATTCAAACGGGTGCATCGCGCCCGGTGCGGCGCCTGCCGCGCCGGGCGTGTCCGACATGGTCGCTGTTACCATTACGAGGCTTTCTGCAACAGGACACCGGCTGCGATCATCGCATCGCTGATCTTTGCCGGGACCACGGGGTATGTTCCATTTTGCACGGCCTGCCGAATTTCTTCGACCCGGCTCTGGTCGACCGGCACGACGCCGGCACTGGTAGTCAGGCTGGTTTCAACCTGGGGGGTAGAGGACGTTGCCGCGGTGGTTGGCGCAGAATCCTGTGCAGCGACGCCAGGCTTGGCGGGCTGGACGGTGTTAAGCTGAACCGCGCCAACCGGGCGCGACGCTCCGATTTCGAATGATGACATGGCACGCTCCTATTGGTTGCATCACAGCGTAGAACGGCGAGGCGTCAGAGCGTTTAAGGCCTGAGGAAAAAAACTGCCGGGCGGCGCATTTTTGCCGGTCATACCGCGCACGCCACACAGCACACCTGCGGTTATTCGACCCGGACTTCGACCAGCCCGGGACGCACGACTTGTGCTTGAACCGCGTCGGCCTTGGCCTGCGTACGCACTCGGATCCATGCGCCAATTGCGCCGGATTCCAGCGCTTCTGCCGATTGCGATACCGAAAAGCCATCACCGCTGATTGCCACGGTGACCGATTGGCCCCGCTCGATCACGGGTATTGCGGGCGTTTGCCGCGTGGGGCTTGCCGTTGCCGGTGCCGACATGGCGACAAAGATGTGCCAACTGGCAGGATCAGGACATTCCACCAGGATACTGCCATGGCTGTCGCCCCGCCACGACAAAGCAAGTGGAGCTGAACAGTTCGCCAGCCGCAACCGGCGATCGACCGGCCGCGCAGCGCCGCCCGGGGCGCCAATCGGCTGCCCGGTGAATGCGGCGACCTCGCGGTCGATCGCGGCTGGATCTTCAAGACCCTGGCCATGCGCCGCAGGCAGCGCGACAACATAAGCGAGCGACAGGACCGCAAGGCGGCGCAGAGGTGGGGTGGCGATGATCATGCCCCCTGCCTAGCAAGCTGCGTGCCAGTATCGGCGTCAAATTCAACCACCGCGCTGGCACCTTCGGGCTCGCCCGGTTCGATCACGATCCGTGCCGTGTTGCCGCGCGGACCGGCCGCGCGATCCAGCTTGGCCGCGTCAAGCAACGCGCGATCGCGCCCGCCCGGCGCATAGTGCACAATAATCGTCAGTCGCAAACGCGGATCGCGCGCCACCTCGTTCAGCCATTGCTGCAAATCGGGCGCGCCGGGTCCAGCCCGCCACACACCCACCGGTTCCGCCTTTGGTGCAGCGGTAATCACGGGTGGGTGTGGCGCCTTGTGCGGCGCAGCTCTGGCGGCATGGGGATTGACCTCGTCTGTGCCAAGCGGGCCATCGGGTGCATTGGCCAACGCCGCTGCGGTGACCATAAACAGGATCAGCGAAAGGTCGGCCAGAATCGTCTGCCATCCGGTGCTGACCGTGCGTGCGATCATGCAGCCTCTGCCCCACCTCTGCGCAGGCGCGGCGACACCGCCGCAAATTGCGAGGCAACCCAGTCGATCAGATCCTGCCGCGCAGCTTCTTCGCGTTCCGCGCGGCGCTCGATTGCGCGTGCCACGGGGGCCAGCACAATGTTTGCGAGCAACAATCCGTACAGCGTGGCCAGCACCGACATAGAAATCGCGTTGAGGAACATTTCACGCGC
The DNA here is from genome assembly GCA_903868655.1 of uncultured Sphingomonadales bacterium. Classification (GTDB taxonomy): domain Bacteria; phylum Pseudomonadota; class Alphaproteobacteria; order Sphingomonadales; family Sphingomonadaceae; genus Novosphingobium. The sequence continues at coordinate 1,872 of CAIPWG010000549.1, read as the reverse complement.
GATCCCGCGCCCTGCCAGCTGGGCCAGCGAAACCAACGTTCCCGCCAGCCCGAACACCGGCGCCAAATCCGCCGCCTGCGCCAATGTCACTGCTGCGCGTTGCGCGCGCGACATCCGTTTTTTGCGATCCATGGTATGGTGCATCATTAACATCGAAGCCGAATGGCCCTCGATCATCGCCTTGATCGCCTCATCCAGCGACGCATCGCCTGTGGGCCGGGCACGCGCACGATAGACCCCATCTTTGCGGATATCATTGGCCAAAGGCGCAAGGTCGCGGCGGATGCTGTCGGTATCAAAGGGCCGCCGCACCAATCCCGCGAGCGCTTGCGCGGTCGAACGGCAATCGGAGACGCCGGCCCGCAGCACGGTGGCCAGCAGTGTTCCGCCAACCACGATGGCGGCTGGTACAGGATCGATCAGGTGGACAAAGTCCATGCGCGGGCAGGTCCTGGCAGAACGGGGGACAAATCAGGTTGCGGGATCCAACCGTGCCGGGGCGATGGCCTCGGGTGGATCCCACTGGCCCAAGAACGGCTGGTCTTGCCGGGAATTCAGCCCCGGAACGACTTTGCCGCCCGGCCTGCAAAGCGGCAGAGGTTTGCCGTTGCAGGCCCCGATTGCACCCTGTTCAGCCGTGATATGCGATTTGGCACGCGCCTTGCTGAATAACCCGCGGGACCACACCACCCACGATTTTTGGGCACGGGAGCATCGAGACCACCATGGGCGACAGCCTGTTCGGCATTCACGGTATGGCACTGGAACTGCGTGCGCAGCGATTGGGGGTGCTGTCCTCCAACATCGCGAATGCCGCGACACCGGGCTACAAGGCCAAAGATATCGATTTTGCCAGTGCGCTGAAATCGATGAGCCAGGGCGCGAATACCGCGCAGGCCATTGGCTCGGCGACCCAGTACCGGGTGCCGGTGATGCCCAGTCTTGACGGCAACACCGTCGAAATGGCCACGGAACAGACCGCGTTTGCTGAAAACGCCATCGGTTACGAAGCCACGCTGAACATGATTCAGGACCGGGTGCAAACCGTGAACCGCGCGTTGAAGGGGGAATAGGCCGATGTCGTCCGCCAACACTTCGCATCCCATGACGCTGTTCGACGCTGCCAGCCGGGCGATGTCGGCGCAACTGGTGCGGATGAACGCCGCCACATCCAATCTGGCCAATGCCGGTGCAGTCGCTGGCAGTGCGGAGGGCGCCTATCGCCCGATCCGTCCGGTTTTCGCCACAGTGCTCGACAGCACCACCGGGCTTGCCACCGTCAAAGTGCAAGGCGTCTACCAGTCGGGCGCAACACCTGTGCGCAACCACGATCCCGACAATCCCGTGGCCGATGCCAATGGCGATGTCTGGGGTTCGGGCGTCGATGAAAACGCCGAAATGCTCGAGATCACCGATGCCTCGCGCCAATATCAAAACATTGTCGAGGCCATGCAGACCGCCAAACAGCTTACTCTCGATACGATGAGGATCAAAACATCATGACCAGCGTTTCCAGCACAAGTGCAGCGTCGCAGACCGGCCAGGCTGCAGCCAAGTCAACCAGCGCGTTCAACAATTTGGGTGAAAGCGATTTTCTGAAATTGCTGACCACCCAGCTTTCGAACCAGGACCCGACCGCTCCCGTCGATAACGCCCAGATGCTGGCGCAGTTGGCCCAGTTTTCCACGCTCGCCGCGGCCAACCAGACAAATACCAACCTGACCACGATTTCAGGCCAGATCTCGGCTGCGACCAGCGCTGCAAAAAGCGCTGCAACCACTGCCACCACGGGCACGATTGCCTGATTTTTTCACCCCTCAGACGAAAGAGCCGCGCCCACGCCACCCCTCAGCTTTTCCCGGCCTCGATTCT
>CAIPWG010000548.1 GCA_903868655.1 uncultured Sphingomonadales bacterium | reverse complement strand
GGCAACCACGATCACCAACGTTGACTCGGCCATTACCCAGGTCAACTCGACCGAAGCTTCGCTGGGTGCGGCTCAAAACCGGCTGACCTCGGTGGTGAACAACCTCAACACCAACATCACCAACCTGTCATCGGCCCGCAGCCAGATCCAGGATACCGACTATTCGGCGTCAACCACCCAGTTGGCCAAGTCGCAGATCCTGTCTCAGGCATCGACTGCCATGTTGGCGCAAGCCAATCAGAGCTCGCAGAACGTGCTGTCGCTGCTGCGCGGCTAAGCGAGCCATTGATCCCATAACCGGCCGCACGGGACTGCCCGCGCGGCCGGTGCGGTTCAATCAGCGCCCGGCGATCAGACGATCGCCGGGCGCAGCTGTGTTCGGGGCGGAAATGCGACCTGTTTACGCCTGCGATTATGCCGCAGCGCACCGGCGTTTCGAGATAAAAAAGGCCCGCCGGATCGCGCCGGCGGGTGCCTGTGTTTTGCAATCGGATCGAATTCAGCCGTGCGGGCGGCGGTGTTCGCCCTTCACCCAGCGGACGGTGCCCGAACTGGCGCGCATGACGACGCTTTCGGTAGTCATTACGCCCGACTTGTGGTGCTTGACGCCGGCCAGCAGCGATCCGTCGGTGACGCCAGTGGCCGCAAAAATGCAATCGCCTTTGGCCAGTTCGGTCAGGTCGTATTGCTTGTTGAGGTCGGTGATGCCCCATTTCTTGGCGCGGGCGCGTTCGTCTTCATTGCGGAACACCAGGCGGCCTTTGAACTGACCGCCGACGCAACGCAGCGCCGCAGCGGCGAGCACGCCTTCGGGAGCGCCGCCCTGGCCGATGTAGAGATCGATGCCGGTGTCTTCGTTGGTGGTGGCGATCACGCCGGCCACGTCACCATCCGGGATCAGCGTGATGCCGCAGCCAAGGCCGCGCAGTTCGGCAATGATATCGGCGTGGCGCGCGCGATCGAGCACGCAGACAGTGATGTCGCCAGGGGCAACGCCCTTGGCCTTGGCAACGGCGGTCACGTTTTCGGTGACGGTCTTGTCGAGGTCGATGATGCCGTCGGGATAGCCGGGGCCAACCGCGATCTTGTCCATATAGACGTCGGGTGCGTTGAGCAGGCCGCCTTCTTCGGCGACGGCGAGCACGGCCAGTGCATTGGGGCCGGCCTTGGCCGTGATGGTGGTGCCTTCCAGCGGATCGAGCGCGATGTCGATCTTGGGGCCTTTGCCTGGCGCCAAGCCGACCTTTTCGCCGATGAACAGCATGGGGGCTTCGTCGCGTTCACCCTCGCCGATGACCACGGTGCCATCCATATACAACTCATTGAGCGCTGCACGCATGGCTTCGACAGCGGCGGCGTCGGCGGCCTTTTCATCGCCGCGTCCGATCAGCCGCGATGCCCCGATCGCGGCGGCCTCGGTCACGCGGACCATTTCGAGAACCAGAACGCGATCAAGGACGGAGGACGGAGCGGGTTGTGCAATGGATTGGGTCACTGTAGTTCCCTGCTTAGGTGGGCGATTGGTAAGGGCGTGCAGACGTATGCGTAGCCCTAGACTGAGGATGATAGTCTTGTCGAGAGGTGCGCACCTTCTTCTTGCGGCTGCGGTGCTGATGGTCACGACCGTCAGCGCGCAGGCGCAGACCACGCTGGATCAGTTGCCTCCGCTGCCGGCGGAGGTGCCCGGTCAAGCGACGCCCTCGCTCCCTCTAGACTCGATTAATGACATTCCAAAGGATGACAATCTGGCGCAGCGCGTGCTGCTCAGCCCGCGTGAGCCCCGCTGTGATGACAACGGGCAAGTTGGCGGCATCACCGTTTGCGGAAAGAAGAAGGACAATTCGAAGGATCGCCTGCCGATCACCAGCGAACTGAATTCGGCCACGGCGACTGCCGACGGGGTGCCGCGCGCGCCGGATGTGATGGGCAACCGGATCACCGGAAAATCCATCGGGTTCCGCAGTTGTTTTCCCTCGGCGTGCCCGCCGGGCATGCTGCCCGATATCAATTTCCGCATGCTGCCCGCAGCGCCCGAGGGTTCGGACGCCGACCGCATTGCCAAAGGCGAGATTCGCGGGAACTAATCTTCGAGGATATGCATCACCAGCGGGGTTTCGGCCAGCGCGGGTGATCCATCAAGCAGGCGTAGCGCATGGGCGATCCCGCTTTCGGGGCCGTGGTGAGTAACCAGTGAGACCAGCGCGCGGCTTTCTCCGGCAACTTCGACCCGGCCTTTCTGGATCAGGCTCTCGATCGAGACCCCGGCATCGCGCATCGCTGCGGCAATTTCGGCCAGCGTGCCTGGACGGTCTGCGACGGTGAAGCGCAAATAGGCTTTGCCGGTGCGCAGGCCGCTGTCTGCGCGCAGCGCAGGTTCAAGTTCTGCCGCGGGAATCGAGAATGGCGCGCCGATGTCGCCGCGGGCGATGTCGATCAGATCGGCCACGACAGCGCTGGCGGTCGGACCATCGCCCGCGCCCGCGCCTTGAAACAGCAGGCGGCCCACAAAGTTGCCTTCGGCGACGACAGCATTGGTGGCGCCATCTACGTGAGCCAGGGGATGATCGCGGTGCACCAGGTGCGGATGAATGCGCTGAAAGAGCTGGCGATTGCCATCGGCATCAAGTGCGATTTCAGCCATTCCGATCAAGCGGATATAATAGCCCAAGGCATCGGCCTGCGCGATATCGGCGGCCAGTACACGGCGGATACCGGTGATCGCCACGCCGCCGAAATCGATGACCGTGCCGAACCCGATCGAGGCCAGAATCGACAGTTTGTGCGCAGCGTCGATCCCGTCGATATCGAAACTCGGGTCGGCTTCGGCAAAGCCCTTGGCTTGCGCTTCGGCCAGGACATCGGCGAAATCGCGGCCGGTGTCTTCCATCGTCGACAGGATGTAATTGCAGGTGCCGTTGAG
>CAIPWG010000547.1 GCA_903868655.1 uncultured Sphingomonadales bacterium | reverse complement strand
GCGCGATCATCGTTGAGAAGGAAGTCACGGAAGGCAATACGACCTTGCACGAGGTAGCGTATGGTTGGTCGGACCTTACGCACTTGATCTGACCAAAAAAGACTTTGCGATTGGGATTATCGGACAATATCATACTGGCCTTGTCGCAGGCGTGGCGGGTTGGCGCCCAAGCGTCCGGTACACAGTCGGCCGCGATATCGAGAACACCTCGGCCAGATCGCTGATTGAATAATCATCGGTGTCGTACATGCGGCGCAGTTCCTTTTGCTGACGATCCGACAGCCTGCGCGAGCTGCGGCATGACGTGCCGAACCTTATCAGCCGCGCTGACATGTGCATCGACGATCACGTTCGCCCCTGCGTTGAGAGCAAGTGCAAGATCATCGACCACACAACCCGTTACGTGGAGTTACTGATCGTGGACGAGGCCGAGCGGCTGACAACGACAGCGCTGGAATAGCTGCGCGACTTGTTCGATCGACGGGGGATCGGCATCATCCTGATCGGCATGCCGGGGATCGACAAGCGCATGGCGCGCTACCCTCAGCTCTTCAGCCGGGTGGGTTTCGCCCATCACTATCGACCATTGCAGGACCAGGAATTGGCGTTCGTGCTGACGAGGCGCTGGCGCGACCTCGGACTCTCATTGGACGATGCCGACTTCACCGACGGCCCAGGCGGTCGCCGCGATCGTGCGCATGACCGGAGGCAACTTCCGGCTGCTGCATCGCTTGTTCGTCCAGATCGAGCGCATCCTACGTCTCAACGAGCTGACCGTCATCACCGAGGATGTGGTCGAAGCGGCCCGCAGCACGCTGGTGATCGGCGTCACTTAACGCTGCCAGAGCCGTGCCAATCACCGCTGACATCTACAGGCATTGCCGAATTTTATTATCAAAATTAATGATATTTTTGGGCTATATACGTAAAAATACCTAGCGCACGCAGCAAGGAGCGGGCGCCGGGGAGGCGTATCATGACACTGTTTACCGCATTTTTCGAAGATCTGCGTTGCGACGAAGCGGGTGCCACGGCCATTGAATATGGCTTGATGGCCGCGCTGATCTCGATTGTTGCGATCACGGCGATGGGTGCCGTGGGCAATTCGCTGACCAATACCTTCAATTTTATCATCACGCAGGAAAACGCCGCCCAAAGCGGACAGTTGTAAACCTGTTCAGGCGGGCTTGATAAAGCTGTCGATTACCCGCTTGCGCCCGGCATTGTCGAAATCGATCTCAAGTTTGTTGCCGTCTTGTTCAGCGACAAGCCCATACCCGAACTTGTCATGAAACACGCGCGCCCCGACCGCGATATCGGTACGCGGCTTGGCGGCAAAGCTGGCCGCGCTGCGTGACGGCTCTGCAATCCGGCGCGGCACAACATCAATCGGGGCTGCAGCGGCGCGCTGCCACCCTGGCCCGCGGCTGGAGACTTTCGAGGGGTTGGATCGCACTGCGTCGGCAAAAGGGTCGGCATGTTCGGACCACTGCGCTCGCCATAAAGACGCACCGCCAGTCAACGTCGTTTCTTCCTCGATATGTTCGGCGGGCAATTCGCCGACAAACCGCGACGGGATCGAACTTGTCCACTGGCCATAGATACGCCGGTTCGCCGCATGAAGGATTGTGCAGCGTTTGCGTGCGCGGGTGATCGCCACATAGGCCAGCCGGCGTTCCTCCTCGAGGCTGGCCAGCCCGCCTTCATCGAGCGAGCGTTGCGAAGGGAACACACCTTCCTCCCAGCCTGGCAGGAAAACTTGATCGAATTCCAGACCTTTGGCGGCGTGCATGGTCATGAGCGTGATTTTGGCCTCATTGGTGTTGGCCTCGTTATCCATCACCAGGCTGACATGTTCGAGAAAGTCCGACAGCGTTTCGTATTCTTCCAGCGCTCGGACGAGTTCGGAAAGGTTTTCCAGCCGTCCGTTGGCTTCGGTCGTACGCTCGGCCTGCAAGGCTGCGGTATAGCCGCTTTCATCCAGCACCGTGCGCGCCAGTTCGGCGGGGGTAAGCGAGGCCGCGCTGTCGCGCCAACGGGCGAAATCGCGCACCAGCGCAATCAAAGTCGTGCGCGCCCGCGTTGGCAATTCGTCGGTATCGGCGATGTCGTGGGCTGCGCGCAGCATCGGGATGGCTTGCGCGCGCGCAAACCGATGCAGTTTTTCCAGTGTCTTGTCACCCAGACCCCGCTTGGGCGTGTTCCAGATTCGTTCAAAGGCCAGATCGTCGGCAGGCGATGCGATCAGCCGCAAATAAGCCAGCGCATCGCGCACTTCGGCGCGTTCGTAGAAACGAAAACCGCCGACGATGCGATAGGCCAGCCCGATTTGCAAAAAGCGGTCTTCAAACTCACGCGTCTGAAACTGCGCGCGCACAAGAATCGCAATCGCGTCGAGCGGGCATCCTTCGCGTTCGAGCCGTTCGATCTCTTCGCCTACCCGGCGCGCCTCTTCGGGGCCGTCCCAGATACCGATCACCCGCACCTGATCGCCGCCGTTGCGTTCGGTCCACAGCGTCTTGCCAAGACGTTCGGAGTTTTCCGCGATCAGCCCCGATGCTGCAGCCAGAATGTGCGGTGTGGAACGATAGTTCTGTTCAAGTCGAATAACCTTTGCGCCAGAAAAATCCTTTTCAAATCGAAGGATATTTGCAACTTCTGCGCCGCGCCATGAATAAATCGACTGATCATCGTCGCCCACCACGCACAAATTGCGGCGCGTCTGCGCAAGCAGCCTTAGCCACAAGTACTGCACCGCATTGGTGTCCTGATACTCGTCGACCATGATATATTTGAACCGCTGCTGCCACGATTCCAGCACATCGTGATGTTTGCGGAAAATGTTGAGCATGTGCAGCAGCAGATCGCCGAAGTCGCAAGCATTGAGCGTACGCAGACGATCCTGATAAAGCGTGTAGAACCGCTGCCCTTTGCCATTGGCCCAGGCCTCGTTTTCCAGCGCGTCAAGATCGGCGGGGTTGTATCCGCGGTTTTTCCAGCGGTCGATCAGCCCGGCCAGTTGTCGCGCCGGCCAGCGCTTGTCGTCCAGACCTTCGGCCTGGATCAGTTGCTTGAGCAGGCGCAACTGGTCATCGGTATCAATGATCGTGAATGTCGCGTTCAGCCCGACGAGTTCGGCATGCCGTCGCAGCATCTTGGCTGCAATGGCGTGGAATGTGCCCAGCCAAGGCATGCCTTCGACCGCGGCGCCAACTACGGCGCCAACCCGTTCGCGCATTTCGCGCGCCGCACGGTTGGTAAAAGTGACGCATAGAATTTCGCTCGGCCATGCCAGTCGTTGCCGCAACAACCAGCCTAGCCGTGCGGTCAGGGCCGCGGTCTTGCCCGTGCCCGCGCCGGCCAGCATCAGCACAGGCCCGTCGGTGGTCAGAACCGCTTCACGTTGCGGTGGATTGAGCCGCTCGATCCAGTCGGGCAGTGCGGGGAGTTCGCGCGAATTGGGGGCAGGGGTCAGAGTCACCCGGAACAAGTAGGGAACTTGTTCCGGGTAGGCAACCTTTAGAACTCGCTCCAATCGTCGGACGCAACAGGTTTGATCGCCAGATTGCCGTGCGTTACGGGAACCGCGCGGGGACGTGAGGCGACGGGTTGCGACGGAGCAGGGCGGTGCATCGTCCGTTCGCCATGGAGATTGAACCGGCTGACATTGCCCGAAAGACGGCCCGCCTCATCGGCCAGACTTTGTGCCGCCGCGTTGCTCTGTTCAACCATCGCGGCATTCTGTTGGGTCATCACATCCATCTGGGTCACAGTGGTTGATACACCCGACAACATTTCGACTTGCTGTTTGGCCGATTGGGCAATCGATTGGACCAGCACCGACACTTCACCGACCTGGTTGACGATTTGTCCCAGCGCCTTGCCGGTCGCACCCACCAAATCGACCCCTTGGCCCACATGCAAGCTGCTGGTGTTGATCAGATTCTTGATTTCGCGTGCGGCATCGGCGCTGCGCTGGGCAAGCGCCCGAACTTCGTTGGCAACCACGGCAAAACCACGACCGGCATCACCGGCCCGCGCGGCTTCTACCCCGGCGTTCAGCGCCAGAAGATTGGTCTGAAATGCAATCGCGTCGATCACATTGATGATCTGGCTGATTTCCTGCGATGAGGACTGGATCTTGGTCATCGCCGAAACCGCGTCTTCCACAATCCGGCCGCCTTGGGTTGCCTCTTTGTGCGCATCGGCAATGGCCTGATTAACCTCGATCACGCTGGTCGTGTTGCGTTCGACCAGCGCTGTCACATTTTTCATCGCGGTGTTGGCGTCTTGAATTGCCGCAGCCTGTTGTTCGGTGCGGTTGGCCAGATCGTGTGAAGCCGAGCGGATTTCGCCCGACGCATTGGCAATGGAATGTGACGATTGGGCCACCACTGACAGCGTCTGTTCGAGCGACGCAATCGCGCTGTTGAAATGCTGGCGCAGCATTTCTGCCTTCGCTGGCAGTTGTTCGATCATCTGGGTCTTCAAGTCACCTTCGGCAAGGCGTGACAGGCCTTTGCCTGCGGCCGACAGGATGAGTTCGAGATCATGCTCAGAACTGGCTTTTTGCGCATGGATACGGAAAACGTCCATCGCCGCAACCATCCGGCCGACACAGTCGCTGTGGTTGGCATAGGCGATCGGGCTATCGAGGTCGCCATTGGCCAGTCCCTCCATCCGCACCACTGTCGCAACATAGGGCTCGCAGACCAGGCGTGCGGCAACGGTCATTGTAACCAGGACGCCGATCAGGCTGAGACCCGCAAGGATCCCTGGCAGTATGACCCCTCCGCCAAGCCCGGCCCATATTGTCGCACCCAACGCAATTGCACCCAAAAGACCAAGCACCTGGCGCAATGCCTGAAACTTTTCACGAATGGGCGCGCGTTGCTCGAACCACGTCAACATATTACCGATACCCTCTGCTTCGTTTTCGTGTTTGCGATCACTTTGGGTATTGGCTTAGGCCCGCAGCGCTTTGCATTGCCAAAAAGCAGGGGTAGGTGCTTTCACGCGGTCCGCACAGTGCGAGCGGCAAGGATTTGGCAAGGTTTCGACCAAGTGACGATCGGGGAGCGATGAAGATGGCGCAACAGGACAATCCACTGCGGGTCCACGCGCACGTTTTGATTGCCAGTTTGGTCGGCACAGGCGTGGAATTCTACGATTTCTATATTTATGCCACCGCGTCCGCTTTGGTGATCGGGCCCTTGTTTTTCCCGGCACAATCGGCGGCTGCGCAAACTCTGCTGGCCTTCATGACGTTTGGTCTGGCGTTTGTGGCCCGGCCTGTCGGTGCGATAGCCTTTGGCCATTTTGGTGATCGAGTAGGGCGCAAATCGACACTCGTGGCATCCTTGATGCTGATGGGCGCCTCTACGCTCGCGATCGCTTTCTTGCCGACATACGCGATGGCTGGGCCAGTGGCACCCGCACTTCTGTGCCTGTTGCGGTTTGGGCAGGGGTTTGGCCTTGGCGGGGAATGGGGTGGGGCGAGTCTGCTGGCAGTGGAAAATGCGCCTAAAGGGTGGGAGGCGCGGTTTGGCGCGGCACCGCAGCTGGGCGCGCCGATTGGTTTTCTGTTTGCCAATGGCCTGTTCCTGCTTCTTGCACTTGCCTTGCCAGCACCCGCCTTCGCTGGCTGGGGCTGGCGCGTTCCGTTTCTGGCGAGCGCTGTTCTGGTGCTGCTGGGGCTCTGGGTACGGCTGAAAGTCAGCGAAACCCCTGCATTTCAGGCTGCGCTCGCAGTGGCGCCTCCTCCGCGTGTGCCTGTCGGGCGACTGTTCGTCGACTATCCCGGCGCTGTGGTCGCAGGCATGGCCGGGGTGGTCGCCTGTTTCGCGATCTTCTATCTGTCGACGACATTTGCTTTGTCGTTTTCGGGGCAGCTCGGATATTCACGGCAGAGCTTTCTGACTGTGCAGTTGATTGCCAATTTTGCGCTTGCGGCGGGAATCGTGGTGGCCGGATACTGGGCGGATCACACAAGCGCTGCGCGCGTGCTGGGCATCGGGGCCGCGTTGACGATGGTGTTTGG
>CAIPWG010000546.1 GCA_903868655.1 uncultured Sphingomonadales bacterium | reverse complement strand
CGCCGGTTACGATTGGCCGCGCGAACCAGCATGAGCGCCAGTGAATTGGCCAGCAATTCATCGTAGGCAAGCCGGTCGCGCGCAGCGGCATCGCCATCTTTGTGCGCACGCTGCACCGCTTCGCGCCACCCAGGCCAGCCTTCGCGCGCCATCAAGCCGGGTTCGATCCATTCGGGCAAGACGGGCGTGTGATCCAGTGCCTGTGCCACCAGCGCAGTGATCCGCGCCTGTGTCATACCCTCCGACAGCGCATAGACGGGCTCGATCAATTGGCCAGCCAGCGTGCCGCTGTCTTGCGCCACATGATCGGGATGGACAATCTGGCGGGTCTGGCCAAACTGGTCGAGCCGCCCGGCAATCCATAGCCGTTCGCCCGGAGGCAACAGCTTGCGCGCGGTATAGGACGCTCGACCGAAATACGTCAGCGCCAGAATGTCGCCCGCATCATCTTCGGCGACCACGCGATAGGGGCCGCGCCCTGCGCTGGCGCGGTGTTCGCGTACGGTCAGCGCGATCACGATGTTTTCACCAACGGCTGCCTCATCCAGCCGGGTTACCACGCGCCGCGACACAAATCGTTCGGGCAAATGATAAATCAGGTCACGAATGCGCGTCAGCCCAAGCCGTTCCAGCGGACGCGCCAGACCCGGCCCGACACCTTTGAGGCCGGTGGTTTCGGCAAACAGGGGATTGAGCAGGTCTGGCCGCATAGTCGATGCTCCTTAACTGCCCCGCACAGCGAAGGCCACTCCTCCCGCTGACTCTTCCCCTTGTGGCTATATTGCGACAACAAACGGTTTGCCCTAGAGGCTGCGCATGGATCGTACTGACCGTCTTCGCCGCCTGAAATTCCGCGCATGGCACCGTGGCACGCGCGAAGCGGATTACATGATCGGATGTTTCTTCGACCGGCATCATACGAGCTGGACCGATGCCGAAATCGATCTGTTCGAACATCTGGTCGACGAAGACGATGTCTATATCATGGCCTGTGCATTGGGTACGCAGTCCATTCCGGCAGAATATGTCGGGCCCATGATGGATGCGATGGTGCGGCTCGATTACGTGGACATTCCGCGCTAAGCGTTGTTGATCCTGCACCATGCCTGATATTTCCCGCATCCTTTCGGCGACCGCGCCGCTCACCTTGTCATCGCTTGCGCGCGGGGCGCAGCCGCTGGTGCTTGCCGATCTCGCGCGCGCCGCCAAAGGTCGCGCGGTGTTCATCGCCGCCGACGATGCCGCGATGCGTGCGGTGGTTGATACAGCCGCCTTTTTTGCGCCTGAACTCGATATTGTCGAATTTCCGGGCTGGGATTGTCTGCCGTTCGATCGCGCGTCGCCCGCGTTGTCGGTCAGTGCCAGGCGTCTGGCCGCGCTGGCCCGTTTGCAGACCAAGCGCGACGAACCGCAATTGCTGGTCACCACTGTTGCTGCGGTTCTGCAACGTGCCTTGACACCGTTTCGTATCCGCGAAGCCACCCGCGTGCTGAAACCGGGCATGGAAATCAACCGCGACAGCCTGATCGCACTGCTGCAGCGGCTGGGCTATTCGCGCACAGATACGGTGGTCGATGCCGGCGAATATGCCGTACGTGGCGGCGTGTTCGATCTCTACCCCAGCGGCCTGGAACATGGGCTGCGGCTCGATTTCTTTGGCGACGAGCTTGAAACCTTGCGGCTGTTCGATCCGCATACGCAACGATCGATCCAGCCGGTCGAGAGCCACCTGCTGATCCCCGCTAGCGAAGCGCTGCTCGATGAGGGCAGCATCAAACGGTTCCGGAGCCGCTATCGCGAACTGTTCGGCGCCAATGCAACCGGCGATCCGCTTTATCAGGCGATCAGCGATGGGCGGCGTCTGGCGGGGATGGAACACTGGCTGCCACTGTTTGAAGATCGGCTGGTCACGCTGTTTGATCATCTGGGCGATGGCGATCTGGTGCTGCTCGATTCCGGCGCAGCCAAGGCGGCCGAAACCCGGATGTCGGATATTGCCGATTATCACGCATCGCGCGTCGAATCTGCGCGCGCGCACGCCGGGCAATATCGTCCGATCGATCCGCAATCGCTTTATCTGGGCAGCGACGAATTTGAACGCGCGCTTGCCGGATGGCCGGTGCATCGCCTGTCAATCTTTGCCGAACCCGAATCTGCGCGCACGCTCGATTTCGGTTTTGCCAGCGCGCACGATTTCGCGCCCGAACGTGCGGGCAGCGGCAATGTTTACGAGGCTGCGGCCAAGCATCTGGCAGCGCTGGCCACTCGCGGGCTGAAGCCGGTGCTGGCGGCCTATTCGCAAGGATCGCGCGCGCGGTTGTGCAGCCTGATCGGGGATGCAGGCAAAGCACAACCGGTTATGGCCGAAACCTGGCAGGACGCGCTGGGACTTGCCGCAACCGGCCGGATTGCGGCTGTCGTGCTGCCGCTTGATCATGGATTTGCCGGCGAAACGATCGAACTGCTGACCGAGCAGGATATCCTTGGCGACCGGCTGGTGCGCCGCAAACGCAAGCGCAAGGATGCCGACGCGTTTTTGGCGGAACTGTCTGCGCTGACGCCAGGCGATCTGGTCGTTCATATGGAGCACGGCATTGGCCGCTATGAAGGGCTGGAGGCGATCCGCGTGGGCGACAGCCCGCACGATTGCGTGCAGCTGACCTATGCCGGCAACGACAAGCTGTATATTCCAGTCGAAAACCTCGACGTCCTGTCCCGCTATGGCAGCGAAAACGAAGGCGTTGCGCTAGACCGGCTGGGTGGCGAAGCATGGCAACGTCGCAAGGCACGGTTGCGCGAACGCATCCTGGAAATGGCCGGGCAACTGATGGCGACCGCTGCGCTGCGCGCTTTGCGCCAGTCCGATGTGATCGTGCCTGATCCCGCCAGTTTCGGGCCGTTTGTTGACCGTTTCCCCTGGACCGAAACCGACGATCAGGAACGCGCGATCGACGATGTCTTGTCCGACATGGGCTCCGGCAAACCTATGGACCGGCTGGTCTGCGGCGATGTGGGGTTCGGCAAGACCGAGGTCGCTTTGCGCGCGGCGTTCGTGGCCGCCATGGCAGGGCATCAGGTGGCGGTGGTCGCGCCAACGACTTTGCTGGCGCGCCAGCATTACGCCGGTTTCGTCGAACGGTTTTCGGGTTTCCCGATCCAGATCGGTCGCCTGTCGCGGCTGGTTACGGCCAAAGAAGCAGCCGAGACGCGCGCCGGATTGTCCAAAGGGACGGTGGATATCGTCATCGGCACTCACGCCCTGCTGTCAAAATCAATCGAATTCAACAACCTTGGCTTGGTGATTGTTGACGAAGAACAGCACTTTGGCGTCACGCATAAGGAAAAGCTCAAGGAGCTGAAAGCCGACGTGCACGTGTTGACCCTGACCGCGACGCCGATCCCACGCACGTTGCAGATGGCGATGTCGGGCTTGCGCGAACTGTCGACCATTCAAACCCCACCGGTCGACCGGCTGGCGGTGCGTACGTATGTCAGCGCGTGGGATGATCTGACCATGCGCGAGGCGCTGATGCGCGAACACCAGCGCGGCGGTCAAAGCTTTATCGTCGTTCCGCGCATCGCTGATATGCCCGACATGGAAGAGTGGCTGCGACTGAACGTGCCCGAAATCCGCGCCGTTTCTGCCCATGGCCAAATGAGCCCGACAGAAGTCGAAGACCGCATGTCGGCGTTTTACGACCGCAAATATGAAGTGTTGCTGTCGACCACGATTATCGAAAGCGGGATCGACATCCCCAGCGCGAACACCATGATCCTCCACCGTGCAGACCGGTTTGGCCTTGCGCAATTGTACCAGCTGCGCGGCCGGGTCGGGCGTGGCAAGCTGCGCGCCTATGCCTATCTGACGTATCCCGAAAATCAGGCGCTGTCCGAAATCGCCGAGAAACGTTTGAAAGTGCTTGGCGACCTCGATTCGCTCGGCGCCGGATTTCAGCTGGCCAGCCACGATCTCGATCTGCGCGGCGCGGGCAATCTGCTGGGTGACGAACAATCAGGGCATATCAAGGAAGTCGGCTTCGAGCTGTACCAGTCGATGCTCGAGGACGCGATTTTGGCCGCGAAGGCTGGTGATTTCACGATGTTGCGTGAACGCGGTGCGCTCAACCCGACGATCACCGTCGATGCGCCGATCATGATCCCCGAGGACTATGTGCCTGATCTCGCGGTGCGCATGGCGCTGTATCGCCGGATGAACGATGCCGAAGGGCCCGAGGCAGTGGAATCGCTGGCGGCTGAAATGATTGACCGGTTTGGCCCGCTGCCGCCTGCTACGCAAAACCTGCTGCGGCTGATCGAGGTCAAGCGTCAGGCGATCCTGGCCGGGGTGTCAAAAATTGATGTCGGCGCAAAGGGGGCACTGGTCAGTTTTCATGGCGATACCTTTGCTGATCCAATGGGGCTGATCGCTTATGTCGAACGCCTGAACGGCGTGGCCAAATTGCGGCCAGACAACAAGCTGGTGATCCAGCGCGCCTGGGGCACCGCAGAGGCGCGGCTCAATGGCCTGGTACAATTGACGCGCGGCCTGTCTGCGATTGTGAAAAAAGCTGCGAAGAAAGCGGCTTAAGCTGCCGCCAACTTGGCAAATTCTTCGGGCGAAACCGGACCCGCGCGCAAGAATCCCTGAAACAGGTCGCAGCCTTGATCTGCCAACAACAGCAGTTGCGCCTCGCTTTCGATCCCTTCGGCGATTACTTTCATGTCGAGTGCCCGCGCCATGGCGATCATCGCGGCCACAATGGCGCGGTCGCGCGGATCATGGGCAATGTCGCGCACGAGCGACCGGTCAAGCTTGAGCGTATCGAGCGGTAGCGCCTTCAGCGTCCGGAAATTCGAAAATCCGGTACCAAAATCATCAAGCGCCACTTGTACCCCATCGTTGGCGAGGTTTTGCAAGGTAAGCGCACAAGCCTCGAAATCTCCGATCAGCGACTGTTCGGTAATTTCCAAGGTCAACCGTTTTGCCGCAAAACCGGTCCGTTGCAGCAGCGCGCGCATCGTATCGGCAACATTGCCCAGCGCAAAATCCTCGGCAGTTATATTGAGCGAAAGCCGCAAGGGTCTGGGCCATGCCGCCGCCAACGTCAGCGCGCGCAACGCGATGTGATGGGACAATTGCGCAACGTGATCACCCCGATCTGCCACCGCAAACAGCGTTTCGGCGGCGATCCGTCCAAACCGCGGGTGTTCCCAACGCGCCAGGGCCTCGGCCCCGGCCAGCGCACCGGTGCGGCAATCGAATTGCGGCTGAAACAGCACGGTGATCTCGTCACGGTGCATGGCGCCCAGCAAATCGGCCTCCAGCAGCGCGATGCTGCCACCGGGCACCGTTTCCCCCTCATCGCCCCATAACACGCGCCGACCCGGCAGGCGTTCCAACGTTGTGGCGGCCTGGGCAAGGCGTTCGATGATGGTTTCACCGCTATCACCGGTTCGAGCGTCAAGCAGAGCGATCCGCGGCACCAGATGCAACGCATCGCCTTCAACCGTCAGAGCTCGGCCAATTACCCTGCCCACCGCTTCGGCCAGATATTGCCAGCGATCGCGTCCGGTCGGCGTGCATGACCCAAGCAGGAATTGCCCACCGGCGAGCCGCGCAATTAGCGGATTTGCTCCGATTTCGGACAAGGCAAAATCGCCAATCCGATGCGCCACATCAACCAGCACCTGATCACCAGCGGGTTTGCCATAGGCCAGATTGACGGTCTGCAGGCGTGGCAGGCTGATCAACATGGCCTTGATTTCGGCGCGTTCGGCGCTGTTCGCCGTGTCAAGCCAACTGCGTGCGGCATCGGCACCCAGCAGCCCGGTCAGGAAATCAGCGCTGGGGGCAATGGTCATGGTGGTGCGGGGCATGGTTCGGCCATAGGCGATAACTTTAAGGAAATCATCCCCATGGCGCTTTAGTCATTGCACCACATTGGGGCGGCCCATAAACCGTCCGCACGAT